>CAXTTR010000085.1:0-9943 GCA_964247215.1 uncultured Sphingomonadaceae bacterium | reverse complement strand
GTCGAGCGGCTGTACACCTCGGTTGTCGACGGCATCCCAAACCCGCGAGATGGGCGTATCGAGGGCGCGCTCGCACGGTCGTCCGCCAACCGTCAGAAGATGGCCATCGTCCCCGCCGAACGTGGTAAGCACGCCGTGACGCATTACCGCAGCGTGCGCCCGCTCCGTGGCGCAACCGTTGTCGAGTGCCGGCTCGAAACGGGCCGGACACATCAGATACGGGTGCACATGGCGTCGATCGGCCATCCTTTGCTCGGCGACCCGGCGTACGGGCGAACGCGTGGTAACCAGCGCGAGCTTCTGAACGAACTCAATTTTAAGCGGCAGGCGCTACATGCCGCGACACTGGGATTCCTGCATCCGGTCGGGAAAGAAATGCTTTCATTCCACAGTCAGCTTCCAGACGATATAGTGGACTTAATCGGTCGTCTTTCTGTCGACGACCACAAGGGAGAATAAGCATGGCCACCAAATCCGCCAGCAAGGCGCTTGTCGCTCGCAAGAGCACGCTGCCCGCCAAGACCGCGATTCCGACAATGGGCGGCGAGGCCGGGCTCAACCGCTACCTGTCCGAAATTCGTAAGTTCCCGCTGCTCGCCCCTGAGCAGGAGTACATGCTCGCCAAGCGCTGGGCCGAGCATCAGGACCCTGAGGCAGCCGCCAAGCTGGTCACCAGCCACTTGCGGCTCGTTGCCAAGATCGCAATGGGCTACCGAGGCTACGGGCTGCCGGTCGCCGAGCTGATCTCAGAGGGCAACATCGGGCTGATGCAGGGCGTCAAGAAGTTCGATGCCGAGCGCGGTTTCCGGCTGGCGACCTACGCGATGTGGTGGATTCGGGCCTCGATCCAGGAGTTTATCCTGCGCTCGTGGAGCCTCGTCAAGATCGGCACGACGGCGAACCAGAAGAAGCTGTTCTTCAACCTGCGGCGGATGAAGGGCAAGATCAACGCGATGGAGGATGGCGACATGAAGCCCGCCGACGTCGCCTCGATCGCGACGACGCTCGGCGTGACGCAGGACGAGGTCGTCTCGATGAATCGCCGCATGGCGATGGGCGGCGACACGTCGTTGAACGCGCCGTTGCGCGAGGAGGGCGAGGGCGAGTGGCAGGACTGGCTGACCGACACCGGCCCGATCCAGGACGAGATCGTCGCCAACGAGCAGGAGCGCACCCAACGCCACACGCTGCTGGTCGACGCGATGGCCGGGCTCAATGAGCGCGAGAAGCACATCCTGACGCAGCGCCGCCTGATCGACGAACCTGAGACGCTCGAGGAGCTGTCACAGAATTACGGCATCAGCCGCGAGCGCGTCCGCCAGATCGAGGTGCGCGCGTTCGAAAAGCTGCAAACGGCGATGCGGAGCCTGGCGGGCGAGCGGCGGTTGCTACCGGAGATGGCGTAACTTGGTCCTCCCCTGCCAGCGCAGGGGAGGACGCGATACCTAAGCCTCTTCCTCAAATGTCACCGCGACGTCGCCGTTTGCCGAAAGTCGCACCTTGTCGCCCTCGACCTCGGCAATCAGCCCTACCGAGATATAGTGGTGGTGTCCCCTATGCGCGCCTTCGCCGCTGTCGGCCTTGGTCAGCTTGATGCGGTTCACGTCGAGGCGGTCGACCGTGCCGACGTGGACACCATCGGCGCCGATGACTTCCATGTGTTCCTTGATCTGGCTGAGATCGATCATGTTTATGCTCCATCTGACCGGCGACCGTCGCCGGAACAAGTTGTCAGACGCACCAGCTTGAAGATAGGTCCGGCGGGAGCGTCACAGCTGAGCTTGACGCGGGCGCGGTAGCGGGGCCTAGACGCGTTGGGTATTAGGAGCGCGGCGGTGGCCGGAAACGTCGTTCGGCAGCGCGGTCGGCACGGGTTTAGCCCCGAACGATCGCGCGTCAAGCCGCGCCGCTCGCTCATGCGCCGCATCGCTGCCGCGCTGGTCAGGCTGCTCTTGGGTGTGTTGCTGTTTTCCGTCATGTGGGCACTGCTCTACCGCTTTGTCGACCCGCCAATTACCGCGCCGATGATCGCTGATGCCATTCAGGGCCAGCATGTCGAGCGCCACTGGGTGCCGCTCAGCCGCATCGCACGCGCCATGCCGCGCGCCGCGATCGGGGCGGAGGACTCGAGCTTCTGCAGCCACAACGGCTTCGACGTCGCCGCGATTGAGGCGGCGTTCGCGCGTAACGCGACCAGCAAGAAGCTGCGCGGCGGCTCGACAATCTCCCAGCAGACCGCCAAGAATGCGTTCCTCTGGCCCGACCGCTCCTGGCTGCGCAAGGGGCTGGAAAGCTGGTTCACCGTGCTGATCGAGGCGATCTGGGGCAAGCCTCGGATCATGGAGGTGTACCTCAACATCGCCGAGTTCGCGCCCGGCGTGTACGGCGTCGAGGCGGCAGCGCAGCATTATTTCGGCGTTAGCGCGGCGCAGCTGTCACCGCTCGAGGCAGCGCGGCTGGCGGCGGTGCTGCCGCAGCCGATCAAGCGCGATGCAGCGACACCGGGGCGCTATGTCCGCCGCTATGCCGGACGGATCGAAAAGCGCATCGGCGTCGTCAGGCGCGATGGCATCGATAGCTGCCTGTACTGACGCGCGTCGAACTAATGCAACGCCGGTGCTGGGCTAACCGGCGCCGTCGCAACCCGCGCGCCCATCAGCGAAAACCGCCGTCGCAGTGCCAGCGTCGGGCGCTCGACGACGTGCCACGAGAACATGGCCAGCCCAATAACGGGAAGCACCGCCGCCGCGAGTAGCTGCCACCATTGATCAAAGCGGTGCCACTGATCGATCAACTGCAGCAGCGGGAAGTGATAAAGGTAGATGCCGTATGAATAGTCCCCCTTGGCGATGCTCGGCGGCGTCGGCAGGCGGCTCAGTCCGCAAAAGATTGTCAGATAGGCCATTGGCGCGCACGTCAGCAGCGGTACCAGCGCGTTCGACCACGCCAGCGAGCCGTCGGTGAGCAGCGAGGCGATCAGCAGTATGGCAACACACCCCGCCGCGATACGCCAGTCGAAGCGGATGTAGGCCTGCGCTAGGTAAATGGTCGCTCCTGCCAGGAAGAACGGCACCAGCTTCGCGCCTTGCTGGAGTAGCAGAAAATTGACCGCATGACCCGGCAGGGTGTCGGGCAGATAATCGGCGAAGCTGGTCGCCACCAGCGCCGCGATCAGCCAGCCGCCCACCAGCAGCGCCGTCCAGCGCGCCCGGCGCAGAAAGCCAATTGCCATCAGCACGGCGAGCACAGCGTAGCAGCCGAGCTCGAACGGCACTGTCCACAACGATCCGTTGACCGTTTGCGCCAGCCGGTTGCTTAGAAAGACGCCAGGCAGGAAGTAGTGAACCCAGCCGAAGATGTTGAAGAAATAATGCCTGAACGACGGATCGGCGACGTACTCGGACAGCGGCAGTATCGTTACCAGCGGTCCGATGACCAGCGCGCATAACACGATGTCGACAGCCAGCGCCGGGACAATACGCGCCGCACGGTTCAGCAGGTAATCGCGCGTGTGCAGCCGCAGCACCGACTTGGTGACGAGAAATCCTGATAACACGAAGAACATTGGTACGAGGCCCCACGCGAACAGCCACAGCGGTGACGCGCGCGCCTCGGGCTCGGACGTGGTAATAACCAGTGTGTGCCACAGCACCACACCGCTTGCGAGCACCAGCCGGGTCAATTCGAAGCCAGGGCCGAAGCCCTTGACCTGATCGAGGCGGTCCTTGATCGTCGTCCGTCCGTCGCCGATCACGCCGTCCTGCACTGTTACATCTGTCCCGGGAACAACGCGCTGGGCTGTAATGGTGTTCGGCATCACTCACAAGCCGATACCCGGCTTTCGCTAGGGAATGCTGCACTAGCCGCGCGTCGAGCGTCTTGTGATCGGCCGGGGGTTGTCCCGACGCGCTGTTAGTTTATTGCGCTTCCCGGTTAGATCATTTCGTGAGTTGCCCGATGCTGTTCGACGCTGCCGACTTCGACGCGCACGAGAGTGTGCACTTTACCGCCGATAAAGCCAGCGGCCTGCAGGCAGTCATCGCGGTGCATTCGACACATCTCGGACCCGCGGCGGGCGGCTGCCGCTGGTGGACCTACGCCAATGACGCCGCGGCGCTGACCGACGCGCTGCGGCTGTCGCGCGGCATGAGCTACAAGAATGCCATGGCCGGGCTGCCAATGGGCGGCGGCAAGGGTGTCATCCTGAAAGGCGCGCCCAAAACCGATGCACTGCTGACCGCCTTCGGTCGCGCCATCGACAGCCTGGGCGGGCGCTATGTTACCGCCGAGGACGTCGGCATGAGCGACGCCGACATGACTGTCATCGCGCGGGCGACCAAGCACGTCTCTGGACTGCCGGTGACAGGCGGGCGGGCCGGCGGCAATCCGGGGCCATCGACCGCGCAAGGCACTTTCGTCGGCATGCGCGCCGCTATCCGCCACGTGCTTGGCAAGGATAGCTTCGCTGGTGTGCATGTCGCGATCCAAGGCCTCGGCAGTGTTGGTTACGGCGTCGCCGAGCGCCTGGCGGCTGCGGGCGCGCGGTTGACGGTAGCCGATGTCGAGTCGTCGCGGGTGGCGCGCGCGGTCAACGAGCTTGGTGCGACTGCGGTCGATATCGACGACATCCTGTCGGTCGAGGCCGACGTGCTCAGCCCCAATGCGCTCGGCGCGATTTTTACCGAGACCAGCATTGCGGCGCTGCGGGTTCCGGTAGTTGCAGGGGCCGCCAACAACCAGCTGGCAACGCCCGCCGACGGCGCGCGGCTGCGGGCACGCGGCATCCTGTACGCGCCCGACTACGTCATCAACGCCGGCGGCATCATTAACGTCGTCGCGGAGTATCTCGGCGACGGCGACGCGGCAGCGGTGGCGGCGCGAGTAGCGCAAATCGAGCCTCGGCTGGCGGACATATTCACCGCCGCCGACGCGCAGAACCTGCCGACCGACGCGGTCGCCGACGCGATGGCTCGCAAGCTGATCGGGCGAGATTAAGGCTTTAGCGCGTCGATCTCGGCGTCGCTTAGCCCCGCCGCGCTCAGAACCTCGCGGGTATGCTCGCCAAGCCGCGGCGGGAAACGCATGCCGGGCCGCTCGCCGTCGAACTGCACCGGCACGCCGGGGAAGGTCAGCGAGCCGGTCGAGACCGCGGCAGGGTCAGCGAGCGTCGTAAAGAAGCCTGTCGCTACCAGGTGCGGATCATGCGGCAGCTGCTCGAGCGTGAACACCGGGGCACACGGCACCTGCAGTCGCTCCAGCGTTGCCAGCCAGTCGGCTGTGGTGCGCTTGGCAACAAACTCGCCCGCCAGCGCATATAATGCCGCGACGTTGACGGCCCGCACCGTATAGTCGGCGAAGCGCCAATCGTCAGCTAACTCGGGCGCCCCAGCCTCGGTAAAGAATAGGCGCCAATGCGCGTCGGTGTACGGCATCATGCATAGCCAGCCGTCGATGGTGGCGAACGGCCGCCGCCACTCGGCGAGCGTGCGCGGGTAGCCCGCTGCACCGCGCGGCGGGTCGAAGTGCAAGCCGTACATGTGCTCGACTAAATTGAACGCGACCTGCGTCTCGAACATCGGCACTTCCACGAAGCCGCCTTTGCCGGTAACGCCGCGCCGGACCAGCGCTGCCAGTATTGCTGTTGCACCAACGAGACCGCTGGTCTTGTCAGCGGCGATTGTCGGGAAATAGCGCGGGCTGCCGGTCGAGCGCGCCATCAGGTCGGCGTTGCCCGCCATGCCCTGGATGACGTCGTCGTACGCCGGGCGTCCGCCATACGGCCCGCTCTCGGTGAAGCCGTGCAGTCCGGCATAGACCAGCCGCGGGTTGCGCGCGCACACGTAGGTGGGATCGAGCCCAAGCTTGGCGAGCTTCTGCGGCCGGATCGAGTGCAGCAGCACGTCCGCACCGTCGATCAGCTTGCCCATGGCGTGCTGACCGGCAGGGGTCGTCAGGTCGAGGACAACCGAGCGCTTGCTGCGGTTCACGCCAAGGAACAGCGACGCCATGCCGGGCTCGTTTGCCGGCCCAGTCAGTCGGGTATTGTCGCCCTCGGGCGGCTCAATCTTGATGACATCAGCCCCGAGATCGGCGAGCCATTGCGCGCAATAGGGACCAAAGACGACCGAGCTGAGATCGAGAACGCGAATACCGCTAAGGGGAAGCATGGGTTGGGGCTAGCGCTGCCGGGGCGCGTCGTCAAAGATGGCGGCGTACATCCATGCTGTCGTGCAGGGTGCGGCGAACGATTGGCTCGTCGTCAACGATGCAATCAGCTAAATCAGCTCATCCCTCTACCAGCTCGCGCCCGCTCGCTTGGGCCTCGCTCGCCTTCACTCCCGTCGCTTTCGTGAACGTCATCGCGCCGTCGTCAACTTTGCCGTAGCGCAGCGCCACCAGATCGCGTGCGTAGTTCTGGTGTAGTTTCCACGGCGCTTTCGAGCCCTGCTTCGGGAACTTCGCTAGCGAGCGCTGGACATAGCCTGAGCTAAAATCGAGCCAAGGTTCGGCAACGATGCTCTTGTCGTTCATCCGCGGCGTCATCTGGTGCGCGCCGAGCTGGTCCATGCGGTTGAGCAGGCGGCAGAC
This sequence comes from uncultured Sphingomonadaceae bacterium, assembly GCA_964247215.1. Classification (GTDB taxonomy): domain Bacteria; phylum Pseudomonadota; class Alphaproteobacteria; order Sphingomonadales; family Sphingomonadaceae; genus Polymorphobacter_B. The sequence goes on along the minus strand of CAXTTR010000085.1, from coordinate 3,355 downwards.
ATACTCGCATGTCAGATCAGCCTTCAACGTCCATGACGCATTGGTGTAACCGAACGAGAAGGCGAGGTTAGGCACGTCCTGGTACATCATGCCCTTATAGGTCAGTGCCTTCGCCAGCTCGACGGGCTCACCGTCGAGGCTGAGCTCGATGCCGCCCAACACGATCAGATCCAGCCCGGTGGCGCTGACGACGAGGTCGGCGTCGAGCGTCTTGCCCGAGCGGAGCTGGATGCCGGTTTCGGTGAAGCGCTCGATGTGATCCGTCACCACCGATGCCGCGCCCGACTTGATCGCCGCGAACAAGTCGCCGTTGGGTACCAAGCATAGCCGCTGGTCCCACGGGTTGTAACTCGGCGTGAAGTGCGTCGCGACGTCGTAATCGGGACCGAGCGCCTCGTGAACGCCCTTGAGCAGCAGCTGCTTGATCGTCGCCGGGTCGCTGCGGCACTTGTTGTAGAAATACATGCCGAGCAGCACATTCTTCCAGCGCGTCAGGCTATACGCGAGCTTCGCCGGCAGGAACCGCCGCAGCCGGTTGGCGAGCACATCCTCCTCGGGGCGTGCGACGACATAGGTCGGCGAGCGCTGTAGCATGGTGACATGCGCGGCGGTCTTCGCGACTTCGGGAACGATCGTCACCGCCGTCGCGCCGCTGCCGATGACGACGACCTGCTTGCCGGCGTAGTCAATATCGCTGCTCCACAGCTGCGGGTGGATCAGCATGCCGCGATAGTTTTCGACGCCAGGGAAGTCGGGCATGTAGCCCGCGTCGTAGTTGTAATAGCCCGAGCACATGAACAGGAAGCCGCAGGTGAACTGCACCGTCTCGCCGCCGGTTTCGGCAGTAACGGTCCAACGCGCGTCGGCGCTCGACCACGCGGCGCTGCGGACCTTGTGGTTGAACCGAATGTGCCGGTCGATGCCGTACATCTTCGCGGTGTCGACGACATAGTCGCGGATCGCCGGGCCATCGGCGATCGATTTCGCCGCGGTCCACGGCCGGAACGAATAGCCGAGCGTGTGCATGTCCGAATCCGAGCGGATGCCCGGATAACGGAACAGGTCCCACGTGCCGCCGATCGCGCCGCGGCCTTCCAGAATGGCGTAAGTCTTGCCCGGACACCGGTGCTGCAGGTGATAGCCCGCGCCGATGCCCGACAGCCCGGCTCCGACAATGAGAACGTCGACGTGTTCGGACATCATGGTCTCCCGCGACGACGATACACTTTGAGCGAAGCTCGGCAACTGGTGTGCGTCGAAGCGGCTACTCCGGCACGAACTCGAGCGCGGCACCGTTGATGCAGTGGCGCATCCCCGTCGGCTTGGGCCCATCGGGGAACACATGGCCCAGATGCCCGCCGCACGTCGCGCAGTGCACTTCGGTGCGCGTCATGCCGAGACTGCGGTCGGTGGTGGTGGCGACCGCGTCGCCCTCGGCGGCGTAGAAGCTCGGCCAGCCGCTGCCGCTCTCATACTTGGTGTCCGAGCGGTACACCGTCGTGCCGCAGCCGGCGCAGTTGAACTCGCCGCTGCGCTTCTCGTTGTTAAGCGGGCTCGAACCGGGGCGCTCGGTGCCGTGTTCGCGCAGGATGCGGTTCTGCTCGGGGGTAAGCTCGCGGTGATTGCTCTGATCGGACATCGGCTGCTCCTGTCGATTGCCCGGCGAAGATGGGCATCGAACGCAGCCGCTGCAACGGCCGTGACGTTTCAGGCCGGTGTGGCGTTATCCCAGGCGCGTTCAGCGCGCAGGTTGAGGCCGCTCAGGTTGCGCGCCGCGAAACGCTGCTGGAGGAAGCTGTAGAAGAACCAGTCTTTCAGCGCGAACGGCGTGGCGTGATACATGATGCGCTCGGTCAGCGACCAGCGCGTGTTGGCGCGGTCCTTGCGCCGGTCCGACGACACGCACCACAGATCGGCATGATAACGCGCCCGGCCCTGCGCGAAGATACGGTGCATCAGCTCGTGGTCGAACAGCACGAACGACCAATGCTCCGTCGCATAACCGCCCGCCGCCTTCAGCGCCGCCGTTCGGAAAGCGTGGCCATAGCCGCCGGTATGGCACTGGTAGCGCAGCAGGCGGCTGATCACATGCGCATACAGCCAGCGCCGCGTGATCGCCCGCAGGCCGTGCGGGTCGCCGGTCAGCCCAAGCGACATCATCGCCACGACCTCCGGCCCGGCCCGCTCGAACTGCGCATCGGCGAGTTCGAGATGATGCGGCGGGTACCAGGTATCGGCATCGCAGACCGCGACGAACTCGGTCGACACCGCCGCCACGCCGGCTTCGAGCGCGTTGACCTGGCCGGGACGAGGCTCGTCGAGGAAGCGCGTGGCAATGTCGGGATAGCCCGCCATGTAAGCCCTGGCGATCGCTGCCGAGCCGTCGGTCGAGCCGTTATCGACGAGGATCAGCTCGCGCGGACGTCGTGTCTGGCCGACGATCGCTGCAAGTGTTCGCGGCAGGAACGCCGCCTCGTTGTAGTAAGGAATGACTATCGACCAGCCCGGCGCCATTACGTCCTCCCGCGACCCGAACCCCCGCCGGTCACGAAGCGATTTGGTAATGGCGGATTGTGCCCAAATTGGGATAGCTGCGGCGAGTGGGAGAATTGTCATGGCCGAGCGCTTCGAACGTCACCGGCAGCCGTGGACAAGCGACGAAGTCCACAAGCTGCAGACGCTGGCGAAGAAAGGCATGGCGCTGAAAAGCATTGCCAAGGCGCTGACCCGCAGCGAAGAGTCGGTGCGCGACAAGGCCAAGCTCGACGGCATCGGCATCGCCAAGCTGCGGTGAGCGGCGCGTCGTTCAGTCGTCGCTCGTTCCGCACCAGCCCGGCAGATAACTTGCGCCCGGAGCACGCGCCAGCTTGAGCGCCGTCTCGACCGCGCCCGCATAGTCCTTGTCGAGCGTCTTCGTGTCGATCTGGCGGCGGAGATAGTCGGCCCACAGGAACTCGGCAAAGGGCGTCATATCCTTCGCATAGCCGCCGGCTTCGCGGACCGAGCCGGCGAGGCTTCGATACGGGTCATCGGTCAGCTTGCCGATCGACTTCGGGATCTCGCCATGCGGCACGCGCTCGCCGGCGGCGTTATAAGGATGGAGCCAGTTGCGGTTATCCATGAACGTCCAGAACAGCGACTTTTCGAGCTTCGACAGGTCGGCGACGACGCTGACCAGCACATGCTCGACGCCGTCGTCGTGCAGCGCGCGGACGAGGTGGTGATGATCGATAATGAACAGCTGCTTCTTCGGCCCCGCGACCGCCGGGATCATGTGGCGGCCGAGAAACTCCGGCCCGTCCGTGTCGGCGCGCTTCGCCCATGCCGCCCGCTTGCGCGCCACTTCGCGCTTACC
>CAXTTR010000084.1:0-9963 GCA_964247215.1 uncultured Sphingomonadaceae bacterium | reverse complement strand
CAGCAGCCCGGCGCGGGTCGAGCGCGCGTTGCAGCTGTCGGGTGCGATGGCCCGTCCGCCGCGTTCTGCGGGCGTATCAGGGTTTCAGCGGCTCGCGGCGGGGCGCTGCATCCTCGTTGCCGATGCCGGGCCACCGCCGGTGGCGCGCGCCGCTGCCGCTGCACACGCGGGCACGCTGGCGTTCGAGCTGTCCGACGGCCCGCACCGGCTGGTCGTCAACTGCGGCGGTAGCGACGGGCTGCCGCGCCCGCTGCCGCTCGAACTCGCGGCGGGCCTGCGCACCACCGCCGCGCATTCGACTTTGGTGCTGGCCAACACCAACTCGACGCGCATCCGCGGCGACGGCGCGTTGGGCAGCGGTGTCGAGGAAGTGCTCGCCAACCGGCAGGAGAGCGAGGAGGGCGCGTGGCTCGATCTCCGGCACGACGGCTATCTGCGCCACTTCGGGCTGCACCACCGGCGCCGCATCTTCCTTGCCGCGAGCGGCGACGACCTGCGCGGCGAAGACCGGCTCGAAGCGGCGGAGTCGCGCCGCGCCGGCCGCCGCAAGGACCTTGCCGTCGACATCCGCTTTCACCTCGGCGGCGAGGTCGAGGCGACGCCGACCGGCGGCGGGCACGGGGCACTGCTCAAGCTCCCCGACGGCCGCATCTGGCAGTTCAAGGCGCGCGGCGGCACGCTGGCGCTCGACGACAGCGTCTGGATCGACCTCGACGGCCGCCCGCGGCCGACGCAGCAACTCGTGCTCAGCGCCACGGGAGCCTCGGCCAGCTTCAACTGGTCGTTCAAGCGCGCGAACAAGTAAGTTCATTGGTCAGAGCATCGATGATCCCCCGCTTGCCAACGAAGGCTTGCTGCTCCCCTCCCGCCTTCACGGGAGGGGCCGGGGGTGGGTTCTTACGCGAACGTCGGCACAAAGACCCACCCCCGGCCCCTCCCCGAAGTGGGGAGGGGAGCAGTAAGCTTTGCTGGTGAAGCGGGACAGACTAAGACATTCGACCGACCGCGATCAACGCTAAGGAGTCCTTCGTGGACCATGTCAAGATTACCCGCGCGCTGCTCTCGGTGTCGGACAAGACCGGGCTGGTCGAACTCGGCCACGCGCTGGCGCGGCACAATGTCGAGCTGCTGTCGACCGGCGGTACGGCGGCGGCACTGCGCGAGGCCGGGCTGAGCGTCACCGACGTCGCCGACCATACCGGTTTTCCCGAGATGATGGACGGCCGGGTGAAGACGCTCCACCCCAAGGTTCACGGCGGGCTGCTGGCGCTGCGCGGCGACCCCGGCCACGCTGCCTCGATGGCCGAGCACGGCATTGCGCCGATCGACTGTCTCGTGGTCAACCTCTACCCCTTCGCCGCGACCGTGGCGCGCGGCGCTGCCCGCGACGAGGTCATCGAAAATATCGACATCGGCGGCCCGGCGATGATCCGCTCGGCCGCCAAGAACCACGCGCATGTCGCGGTCGTCACCGGCCCCGCTGACTATGCCGAACTGGCCGCACAGCTCGACGCGGGCGGCGGCGCGACGACGCTCGCGCTTCGCCGCAAGCTGGCCGCCACGGCGTTCGCCGCGACCGCTGCGTATGACGCGACGATCGCCGGATGGTTCGACACCATCGACCAGCCGCAGCTGTTCCCGCCGGTGCGCATCATGGCGACGCGCCTCGCTTCCGAGCTGCGCTACGGCGAGAACCCGCACCAGCGCGCTGCGCTGTACCTGCCGATGCGCCCCGCCGCGCGCGGCATCGGCCAGGCCGAGCAGGTCCAAGGCAAGGAGCTTAGCTACAACAACTACAACGACGCCGACGCCGCGCTCGAACTTGTCGCCGAGTTCAAGGACGGCCCGCCCACCGTGGTCATCGTCAAGCACGCCAACCCGTGCGGCGTCGCCAGCGCCGATAGCTTGCTCGAAGCGTATGCAGCCGCGTTGGCGTGCGACAGCGTCTCGGCGTTCGGCGGCATCGTCGCGGTCAACCGCCCGCTCGACGAAGCCACGGCGCAGGCGATCGCCGCGATCTTCACCGAGGTCGTCGTCGCCCCGGCCGCCGATACCGCCGCGCGCGCGGTGTTCGCCGCGAAGAAAAACCTGCGGCTGCTGATTACCGGCGAGCTCCCCGACCCGGCCCGGCGCGGGCTGCAGACCAAAATCATTGTCGGCGGTGTCCTCGTCCAGGAGCGCGACAGCGCGCGCCTGAGCCGCGCCGATGTCCGCGTCGTCACCAAGCGCGCGCCCACGCCACAGGAGCTCGACGACTGCCTGTTCGCCTGGATCGTCGCCAAGCACGTCAAGTCGAACGCCATCGTCTACGCGCGCGACGGCAGCACCGCCGGCATCGGCGCGGGCCAGATGAACCGCCTCGAATCAGCCCGCATCGCGGCGTGGAAGGCCAAGGACGCCGCCGCTGCCGCGAACTGGCCCGAGCCACGCACGTTCGGCAGCGCCGTTGCGTCGGACGCCTTCTTCCCGTTCGCCGACGGGCTGTTGGCGGCCGCCGAAGCCGGTGCCACCGCCGTCATCCAGCCCGGCGGCTCGATCCGCGACGCCGAGGTCATCGCCGCGGCGGACGAGCGGGGACTGGCGATGGTGTTCACGGGAGTGCGGCACTTCCGGCATTGAGGGGGGTATGACTGCTTGCGCCCAAACTGCGGTCGCATCGTCCAAGCAGGTCCAGCCCCGATAGTCGCCATTAGAGTGATCCTCCTTGCAACCTTTCCAATGGTGTCAGCTCGGCTCACCGTGGCATAACGCGCGATGACTCTTAATCCTGATCGCCGGTCGGTGCTTGCCGGTTTGGCCGCATTCGGCCTCACCGCCGGATGCGCTCCCCAGAAATTCGGCCTGGGCGCAAGCACCCCCGGTATCGCCGTCACAATTGACGATTTCGATCTGTCGGACACGGTCCTGTTGAGCGGTGAGGATCGCGACACGGCGATCCGCGCGGCCTTGAGACGTCACCGTGTGAAGGCAGGCGGGTTCGTTGCAGGCAAATATGTCAACGACGCGCTCAGTCCCCGCGTTCTGGCCCGCTGGTCAGAAGATGGCCACGTCATCGGCAACCACAGCTTCTCGCACCAGTATTTTGCCGGGAAAGACCCGGATGCGCTAATGACGGATATCTTAAAGTGTGAGCCCTTGCTGTCCGGCCACCCCGGCTTCCGCAAACTTTTTCGCTTTCCATACCTCGCGGAAGGCAAGACCGCCGAGGGGCGCGATGCAATGCGCGCGCTTCTCAAACAGCACGGCTATCGCAACGCCCATGTGACGATTGACACGTCGGATTGGTATATCGACAACCGCCTGAAGGCGCGTCTGCAAGCACATTCCCAAAGCCCGATCGAGCCGTACCGGCGCTTCTATCTCGACCATATCTGGGACCGCGCTACCTTTTACGATAATCTCTCGAAGTCGCTTTTCGGCCATTCGATCGATCACACGATCCTGCTTCATCATCGGCTGACGACGGGTCTGTTTCTTGACGACATGTTGTCGATGTTCAACGAGCGCGGTTGGCGGCTTATCGATGCAGAGGTGGCATTCGCGTCGCCAGTATTTGCCTTGGAGCCGAACGCGCTACCTGCCGGACAAAGCCTCGTCTGGGCGGCGGCGAAGGCAGACGGCCGTTTTGAGAAACTTTTGCGCTATCCGGGGGAGGATGGCGACTACGAAGCGCCGAAAATGGATGTATTGGCGTTGTAGGCTTCGCGCTGCCAACGACAGGTATCACTTCTCTGCGACCTAGAACCAGCCTGTCGCCTCACCACCAAACACGACACCCGCATCGAGCATCGTCGGAGAATGCAGCGCATAGCACCCGCCGCGTCGGTTCCGCAGTTGCTGGACTATGACAGGGCTGGAGACCCGCGGATGCAGAAGAAGGTCAGCATCACAGGTTGACAAATGAACCATTATGGCTAACATTGAGGTATGGACAGCCCCCTTCCTATTCTGACCCGCCCTCGCCGCGACGGCTGGAACCCGGCAGTCCAGCAACACTTTCTCGATGCACTGGCGTTGACCGGCTCGCCGACGCAGGCTGCTGTGGCAGCCGGGCGCTCGCTGCATACCCGGTCGTCCGGCGAAGCCGCTGACCGAGGCCGAGCTGATCGCCCAGTGTGAGGCGATGCTGTTGGAGTTAGTGCGGACGAAGAACGCGCAGACCATTGATGTTGCTTAGGATGTTCTGTTGTAGCCACTCGCCTTCGATTCGCCTTCCGACCGCTCCCGGGCAGGCCGTCCTGCTCGACCAGGCCGGGCATCAGGTCACCCGTCGGATTCCGCACTGAAGCCGCGTTGCAGCGTTTGGCCCAGCGCCGCCGCATCGCCGCCCGGAGCCCAGCCGGTCAGTGTCAGCACCTCGATCTCGACCACGGTGCGCCCGTCCGCCCCGGCGCGCGCCTCGAACCGCGCCGCCACTTCCGCCAGCACGGCGCGGCGCAGCGGCTCGCGCTGCATCAGCACATTACCCTCGCCCATGCCGTGCAGGTCGGCAAGCGCGGCCGCGGCGCTGGCGTAGCGCAGCGTCAGCGTCGCGACATCGACGACCGGCATGACGAAGCCGGCGCGCTGAAGCAGGCCGGCGGCGGCCTGCACATCGACCATCGGCGCGACCCGCGCGGCGACGCGTCCGGTCAGTGCGCTTTCGGCCTCGATCAGGTCGCGGCGCAGCTCACCGAGGCTGACACCGCCGAACAGCGCCGCTATGAACAGCCCGCCGGGAGCCAGCGCGCGCCGGACCTGGATCAGCGCGCCGGGCAGGTCGTTGACGCCGTGCAGCGCCAGCGCCGAAACGATGACGTCGAAACTTGCATTGGCGAACGGCAGCCGGTCCTCGTCGGCGACCACGGCGGGCGTGCCTGCCGATGTGGCGAACGCCAGCGCCGGGTCGAGCGCCACCGACCACGCCGCGAACGCACCGATACGCGCGTCGTGGCAGCCGAGGTCGAGCCCGCGGGCGAAGCTGCTGCCAAGCTCGGCGACGCGCTCGGCGAGCTCGGCGGCAACGGCGCGCTTCAGGAAAGCATGCTCGCCGAAGCGCCCGGCGGCGCGGCTGCGGCGCTGGCGGCGGGCGCGACGATCGAAGGGCTCGGCGGGATCGGACATCGCAGCGCCTCATGCCGGGCTGGCGCGGCGCTGCCAAGCGCCTAAGCTGCCGCGATGCAGCGCGCTCTCACCATCGGACGCGCCGCACTCGGGCTGCAGCTGGCGCAAGTCGCCCGCCACGCCGGCCGCATCCTCAACTGGTTCTTCGACGTGCTGCTGCCGCCGCGCTGCCCGGCGTGCCGGACCGTCGTCGCGGTGGTCGGCAGCTTCTGCGGCGATTGCTGGGGTGAACTGCGCTTTATCACCGCGCCGATGTGCGTCCGCTGCGGCGTGCCGTTCGAGGTCGACCACGGCCCCGGCACGACCTGCGGTGCCTGCCTGCTGCGACCTCCCCGCTACACCGCGGCGCGCGCCGCGCTGATATATCACGGCAGCGCGCGAAAAGTGCTGCTCGGCTTCAAGCACAGCGACCGCGATCACCTCGCGCGGCTGATGGCCCCGCAGATGATCCGCGCCGCGCGCGAGTGGCTGACCGCCGACGCGGTGCTGGTGCCGGTGCCGCTGCACCGCTGGCGGCTGCTCAAACGCGGCTACAATCAGGCGGCGCTGCTCGCCGCCTCGATTGCGCGGCGCAGCGTCACGCCGGTCGCGGTCGATGCGCTCGAGCGCAGCCGGGCGACTGCGATGAGCAAGGGCATGACGCGGACGCAGCGCGCCGCCAACGTGCGCGGGGCCTTCCGGGTGGCGCACCCCGGGCAGGTCGCGGGGCGCAGCGTCATCCTGATCGACGACGTGCTGACCACCGGTGCAACGGTCGAGGCCTGCGCCCGCGTGCTGCGCCGCGCCGGGGCGAAGCAGGTACTCGTGCTGACCTGGGCGCGGGTTGTACAGGGCGGGCGTTAGCGACATATGGGAGCTGTCGGCAGTAGAAGGTGCGTCGTGGCCCGCGTTGAAATGTACACCAAGTTCCTGTGCCCCTATTGCGCGCGCGCGATGGCGCTGCTGGAATCCAAGGGCGTCAGCGTCGAGGAGCACGATATCAGCATGGGCGGCCCCGGCCGTACGCGCATGATCGAGCGCTCGGGCGGGCGCACGACGGTGCCGCAGATCTTCATCGACGACCGCGCCATCGGTGGCAGCGACGATCTCGCCGCACTCGACCGCCGGGGCGAGCTGGACGCCTTGCTCGCGGCGTGACGGGAATCGGGGCAGCGCAGACGGCGCTTGGCGTGGGCACGACGACGCTGACCGTCGGCGTGCTGCAGACCACGACCGGCATCGACCCGGCGGCGAGCGCGGTGTCGCTGACGGCCGGCATCGCCGCCGTGGCCGGGCGGGGCGCGCAGCTGATCTTCACCCCCGAGATGAGCGGCATCCTCGACCGCGACCGGGTGCGCGCCGCCAGGTCGGTGACGAGCGAGAGTGCCGACGTCGTGCTCGGGGCGGTGTGTGCCGCGGCAGCTGAACACCGCGTCTGGGTTCAGCTCGGCTCGCAGGCGCTGCGAGTGGAGGGGAGTGACCGGCTGGTCAACCGCGCCTTCCTGATCGACGACACCGGTGCCGTTCGTGCCCGCTATGACAAGCTTCACCTGTTCGACGTCGACCTGCCGGGCGGCGAGCGCTACCGCGAGTCGGCGGGCTATGCCGCCGGCGAACACGCGGTGATCGCGCCGATGCCGTGGGGTCGGCTTGGCCTGACGATCTGCTACGACCTGCGCTTCCCGGCGCTGTATGCCGCGCTTGCGCACGCCGGAGCGGCGATCGTCGCCGTGCCCGCCGCGTTCACGCAGTCGACCGGAGCCGCGCACTGGCATGTGCTGCTGCGTGCCCGCGCCATCGAGACCGGCTGCTTCGTCATCGCGGCGGCGCAGACCGGCGAACACGCCGACGGCCGCCGCACTTACGGGCACAGTCTGGTCGTCGACCCGTGGGGGCGCGTCCTGCTCGACATGGGCGAAGCTCCCGGCGCGGCGGTCCGCACGATCGACCTCGCCGAAGTCGCCGCGACCCGCGCGCGTATCCCGTCGCTGGCGCATGCGCGGCCGATCGCGCTCGCGGACAGCGCTGCGGAGCTGGCACCGGCATGATCGTCTTCGATCTGCGCTGCGGCGCGGCGCACGTCTTCGAGGCATGGTTTGGCTCGAGCGGCGACTATGAGGCGCAGGGCGCGCGCGGGCTGATCAGCTGCCCGATCTGCGGTAATGGCGATATCGTCAAGGCGGCGATGGCGCCGGCGGTGCCGGTCAAGAGCAATCAGCGCGCCGAGCGTGGGCGCAAGGTCGTGGCCGCTGGCGGCGCAGGTCCGGACAGCGACGGTCCGGGCAGCGCAGGCACGGCCGGCGGGACTGCGGCCAGTGCCGGCGATGCCATGCCGTCGGCGACCGAGGTCAAGGCGATGCTCAGCGCGCTCGCCGCCGCGCAGGCGCAGGTCGAGGCGAGCTGCGACTATGTCGGTAACCGCTTCGCCGCGACCGCCCGCGCCATCCACGACGGCGAAACGTCGGCGCGCGGCATCTACGGCGAAGCGACCCGCGCCGAGGCCGCGGCGCTGCTCGACGACGGCATCGCGGTCGCGCCGCTGCCGTTCCGCTCGCGCCGCACCAGCGACGCCTGAGCGAGCGCTGACCCCGCCCGCATAATTCGCTTGAGTTTCGCGCCTGACTTGCACAACGCAGGTCCGGCGTGCGCCCGTAGCTCAGCCGGATAGAGCGACGGTTTCCTAAACCGCAGGTCGGGGGTTCGATTCCCTTCGGGCGCACCAACTTCGGGTCTGTACATCGCGCCGGTCGCCGGTGTTGCGCCGGGCGGCGCTTACCGGACGAGCGTGCTGCGGCGGTCGGGGGTTGGGTTGCCTTCGGAGGCCCAATAGTGCGTGCCGTTCGCGCTGGGGTAGGGCGTCGTGTGGACCTTGCCCGGATGAAGGTCTTCGAGTTCGAACTTGTTGCTGCCGTAGAAGGTCGTCGTCTTCGAGAAAAACTCGAAGGCGTCTTGGTGGTCGTAAAGGTGGAAGCTGTTATTGGTATCGCCGCGCAAGATTGTCACCGTTATGTCGCCCATCTTCTTCCAGTCGAAGTCTCCCGGCGCGACGAGGTAGGTGCCTTTGCAATAGGTGTCGACTTGCAGCAGGTCACCGCCATTAGCATCATGGATGACGAACGACACGTCTTCGCCGTCGACGGGCGAGTAGAATTTGAAGATCGGGTTCTGCTGACCGTTCGACTGCTGGTAATAATAGCTCGTCTTTGGATCGGGATGGCTCGGCGTCGACCATGAGAGATACATGGCGGGCTTGTCCGGCGGGTTCTTGTCGTCGGGAATCAGGGGCAGCGGATAATCGAGGTTCGAGCATTTGTACGCGGTCGACGTGCTGGCGAGCGCGATCTTGCTCTTGCCGAGCAGCGCGCCCATCGCGATCGTGTGATCTTCACGCGCGGTGACGCGGATCGCGTTGCTGAACGGCTCGCCGGTCTGGCCGGCGATCGGCGGGTGGAACTTGTCGTGGTTGGGGTCCTTGCTGAGATCGGTGATATCCCACCAGCCCTGGACGACGTCGACATTGACGACCGCCGCCGGCAGGTCGCTGGCGGTGGCGATCCGGATCGCCTCGTTGACCGGCGGAATCTGCGGGCCCGAGATGTTGGGGATGTATCTCTCGCGGGCGGCACCGGCGCTCGCATCGGCGACCGCCTGCAGCTGCGATTCGCGGACCTGGTAAAATGCGGTCTCGACCGCCAGCGCCGTGCCGACCAGCAGCGCCGGCAGCATCACGGCGACGACGACGGCAACCGCGCCGCCGCGGCTCCGCAGCAGCGCGTGCAGACGCGGCGTCAGCATGCGCCGCCGCCGAACGCGAGCGGCTCCTTGCGCATCGTCACCTTGGTCGTCAGCGTGCCGAAGTCGTACGGGATATAGTTGAGGATCGCGGCCTTGGCGGCGCTGACGCTGATCGTCATCGACACGTAAGGGGCGATCACCGGGGTGACCTGCCAATCGTCGTCGGTGAGCCACGCGGGCTTATTGCGGCGCGCCTGCGTGATTGCGTCCGTCTCGTCCAGAATCGTGCAGACCGCCATGGCGCGGGCGGTATCGCGCGCCGTGCTCACCATGACGTTATACGAGAACATCATCATGCTCATCTGTATCGTCCCCATCAGGATCAGCAGTAATAACGGCAGCACCATCGCGAACTCCGCCGCGCTGGCACCGCGCGTGCACTTCAGCACGGCGCAGAAACGTGAGTCCGACATGCGCTGAAAATAAGACCTCATCACCAGCCCCAGTCAAAACCAATAACGAACCGTTAAGCACTAAAGTCGTTACGCGCAAGTCCGTAAACAGTCGTGATGCTGTAAGGTGAGCTGTACGGAAAGGTACCAGTCTGGATTTAAGAGGCGAATCCAACAGGTTGAAAGCGCGTTTTGAGCGCGATCGCAGCCCCGCGCGGGGCTGAAATTAAGTCGTTCCTAATAAGAAATAAACTAAGCCCTAAAAAACCATTTGCATCTCCTTAGAATCGTTACTATACCGGAATGGAGACGACCGACGGGCTGGGATGGTGCCGATCTAAGTCACATCCAAGTATCCGCCTCGCCCGTCTCTCGTCCGTATTGTCGGGCAAGCGCAGGACTACCGGAATCTTCCGGCAACAGGGGAAACTACCATGATGAAGCTTCTTCGCAAGATCAAGACCGACAAGTCGGGTGCTTCGGCTGCCGAATACGCACTGATCATCGCCCTTGTTGGTGGTGTGATCGTCACGGCAGCGAGTACGCTGGGTACATCGATCAGCGGCGTATTTACTAAAATGGGCACGTCGATGAACGCTGCCGAGACTAAGCAGCAGTAGTTCTAAGCCGGGACCCGAACCGCTCGGGTCCCGGCTATACTGGACGCTGTATAACCGGATATGCTGTCTTGACT
>CAXTTR010000083.1:5739-9980 GCA_964247215.1 uncultured Sphingomonadaceae bacterium | reverse complement strand
ACCGGACGCGGCAAGCACGATTGAGGCTTCGACAATGGTCATGCGCGGCGCTACCCGTCGCGTATGACCACCCCCGCCGACGTTCCCGCTCGCCTATTCCCGACCGCGCGCAGCGAAGCCAAGACCGCTGCGCACCAAACCGCGGTGCCGCAAACCGAACACCCCGCGTATAAGCTGGCGTTTCAGGACACCGAGTTCCTGTTGCGTGACGACCTGCGCCCGGTGCGGTTTCAACTCGAATTGATGAAGGCCGAACTGCTGCTCGCCGAAGCGGGTATCGCGTCGACCTTCGTGTTCTACGGTTCGGCGCGCATCCCCGCGCCTGAGGACGCGCAGGCCCTAGTGGACGCTGCAGCGACGCCTGAGGCGCTGACAATCGCGCAGAGCCTGGCCGCCAAATCGCACTATTACGATGTCGCCCGTGAACTGGCGCGCATCGCCTCAAGTTATGCTTGGACCAATGGGTGCCCGCCAGCCGAGCGGCAGTTCGTGGTGTGCTCGGGCGGCGGGCCGTCGATCATGGAGGCGGCCAACCGCGGTGCCGCCGACGTCGGCGCACCGTCGGTCGGGCTTAACATCGTACTGCCGTTCGAGCAGGTGCCCAACCCATATGTTACGCCGGGGCTGTCATTTCAGTTCCACTATTTCGCATTGAGAAAGATGCACTTCCTAATGCGGGCGCGGGCAGTCGCGGTGTTCCCCGGCGGCTTCGGCACGTTCGACGAGCTGTTCGAACTGCTGACGCTGGTGCAGACCGGCAAGGTCAAACCACTGCCAATCTTCCTGTTCGGGCGCGAGTTCTGGCAACGAGTGATGAACTTCGAAGCACTGGCCGAAGAAGGCACGATTGCGCGAAGTGATCTGGCGCTATTTCATATGGTCGAGACGGCGGCGGAGGCGTGGGCGGTGGTTGAGCGGCATTACGGGTTGTGAGCGGGGCTACTTATTGCTCCCTCGCCCGTCCTTACGGGAGAGGGCGGGGTGAGCAGCTTGCTTCTGTCTTATTCCCTGCGCCGGTCAGCAGAAAGTAAGTAAGACGCTTACCCAACCCTCTCCAGTAAGCCGGGAAAGGGGTAGTAACTGCCTCCCGCTACTTGATCGCGGCCTTCCCCGCCGCTTCCTTGATCGGCGTCGTCGCGGCGCCGCCACCCGGCTTGGTATCCACCGCCAGCTTCGACTGCGTCAGCGCTTCGGCCGGCGACGCGCCCTTTACCGCGCCAGCGACCGCTTCGGGAGCCGGTGCGGCAGCGGTTTCGGCCGGGACCGGCGGCAGCGGCAGCGGCTTGTCGCTTTGCGTGTTCAGATAAGCGATAACCTGTGCGCGCTCCTCAGCCTTGGCTAGACCAGCGAAGCTCATCTTGTTACCGGCGATGTACGCCTTGGGATTGGTCAGCCAGGCGTTAATACCATCGAAGTCCCAAGTCTTGCCCTTGGTCGCGGCCATCGCCTCCGAATAGCCAAAGCCGGCCATGTGCGCATGCGGGCCGCCGATAACACCCCACAGGTTCGGGCCAATGCCCGCTGGGCCGCCCTTGACGGCGTTGTGGCAAGACTGACACTTTTTGAAGACGACTTCCCCCTTGGCGGTATCGGCGGAGGCGAGGTAGAAAGCGACGGGCTTTTCAGCGGCAGCGGCCGGACCAGCGGAGGCAACTTCCTCGACGCCCTCGACGATGTAGCCCGGCTTCGCAGGCAGCACCGGCTTGTAGATCATGCCCGTCACGATCACTAGCGCGAGCACCGCTAGCGCCGCGCCGAGCACCCAGCCCGCGATCTTGTTCCACTCGAAACTGTCCACCAATGCCTCCGGTCGCTGGCCTCAAGGCCGCAAGGTATCTAGTTGTGCGCTCGCATCGGAGCAAGCTCTCGATCGTCGCACAGCGGCATGGCGGTCGAGCGGTCGCGAAGTGCCGGGTTGACCGCTTGCGCCGCTGCCGCCTACCCGTCGGCGATGGACAGCTATGCCGCGCCCGCACAGGCGCTCGTCGACACGATGCTTGCCGCTGCCGCGCACGATCCGGCGCGCGCGGTCGCCTTCCAGGGCGCGCCGGGCGCATACTCGCATCAGGCCGTGCGCGAGGCGTTTCCCGATGCAGCGCCGCTGCCGTGCTTCTCGTTCGATGAGGCGCTTGAAGCGGTGCAGGCCGGGCGCGCCGCGCAGGCGATGATCCCGATCGAGAACTCGCTGCACGGGCGGGTTGCAGACATCCACTTTCTGTTACCGGAGTCACGACTGTCGATCACCGGCGAGCATTTCGTCCGCGTTCGCCACTGCCTGCTTGGCGTGCCCGGCAGTACGCGCGAACACATCCGCGAGGTGCTCAGTCATCCGCAGGCGCTCGGCCAGGTCCGGCGGAGGCTTGCGGCGTGGGGCATTGCACCGCGCGTGCATGCCGATACCGCAGGAGCGGCGGCGCAGGTCGCGGCAGCTGGCGATCCGGCGGTGGCGGCGGTGGCATCCGCGCTTGCTGGTGAACTGTACGGCCTCGGTGTGCTTGCGGAAAACATCGAGGATGCCGCGCACAATACAACGCGCTTTGTCGTGCTGGCGCGCGATGCCGCCGTGCCGCCGGCGGGTGTGCCGCTTATGACGACGCTGATGTTCGAGGTACGCAGTATCCCCGCCGCGCTATTCAAGGCGCTCGGCGGCTTTGCCACTAACGGTGTCAACATCACCAAACTCGAAAGCTACCTGCGCGACGGCAGCTTTTCGGCGGCGGAATTCTACGCCGATATCGAAGGCGCGCCGGGCGATGCCAACGTCGCGCTGGCGCTCGATGAGCTGCGTTTTCACACGAGCTGGGTGCGGGTGCTGGGAACGTACGCACAGGCCCGGGCGCGGTAGAACCTCAACTTTCCCCAAGCCGGAAATATTAAACTTAGCCCGCCCCCGCCGTTCTTCCTCCACGAGGAGGCGCGAATGTCGATCATGTTTCGGCCGCCGGTGGCCGCGGTCCGGGTGATCGGCTGGCGGCAGGTGCTCGGCTTCGCGCAAGGGTCCGACCCGTTCTGGGGACAGGTGCGCGCGGCGCAGTTGCTGATCCTTAATCGCAATGTGCCGTTCAACGTCATCGTGCTCGGACTCAATATCGTCGCGCTCGTGGTGGTGCTGCGCGATTTCGGCCAGGTTGCGTTTCTGTCGGGGTGGGCGGGTGGTTTGACCGGCCTGCTCGCGCTGCGCCTTGCTGGATGGCGCGCGCGCCGGACTGCCAGCGGCAAGGCTGTCGTCGGCCCGCGCGAGTTCTGGCGCATCTCGGTCGAGATGGTGGCGTACGGCATCTTCTGGGCGGCACTGCTGATCCACATGCTGCCGCGCTCGCCGGTCGAGGTGCAGGCGCTGCTGATGCTGATGTCGCTGATCGCAATGGGAGCTTGCGCCTTCGCCACCGCGATCACGCCAACGCCGGGCACGCTGCTTATCCTGACGATCGCCGTTGGCAGTTTCGGGCTTCCGGCAGCGTCGCCGCTGGCAAATCCTGTGGTCATCATCGGGCTGCTCAGCTTCGTCCTGCTCACCACGCGCGGCATGATGGTAACTTGCCATGGGCTGATGATCCGCATGGCAACCGAAGCCGATGGCGCCGAGCAGGGCGCGGTCATCAGGATGCTGCTGAGCGAGTTCGAGGCGCATGGCAGCGACTGGCTATTCGAAGTCGACGCGGATGGAATGGTGACGCGCATCTCACCACGCTTCGTGGAAGTCGCCGGAAAACCGCACGATGCACTTGTCGGCGCGCCGATGCTCACGCTGCTCGGAGACGACCGCCGCGGCCGCGAGTCGCGCGACGCGATCCGGCATCTGAACGCCCATTTTTATAAACGGCAGTCATTTCGAGACCTTGTCATCCCCGTTCCAGCCGGCGAGGCGACCCGCTGGTGGCAGCTTTCGGGCACTCCGAAGTATGACAGCGCGGGAGTCTTCACCGGGTATCGCGGCGTCGGCTCCGACATCACCGACAAGCGGCTTGCGGAGGAGCACGTCGCCCGGCTGGCGCGCTTTGACTCGCTGACCGGGCTGCCGAACCGGCGCGGCATCCGCGACCGGATCAGCGAGGCGCTCCGCCACGCTCGCCGCAGCGGGGAAGTTTGTGCCTTGCTGTTCATCGACCTCGACCGGTTTAAGCTCGTCAACGACTCACTCGGTCACCACACTGGCGACCTGCTGCTGTGCAAGGTTGCGAGCCGCCTGCGCGAAACGCTTGGCGACGCCGCCGAGATCGGGCGACTTGGCGGCGACGAGT
>CAXTTR010000083.1:0-5729 GCA_964247215.1 uncultured Sphingomonadaceae bacterium | reverse complement strand
CGTGCTACCCGTCAGCGACGAGCGCGCCGCCGAGCGCGCCGCCCGCGTGATCGTCGCCGCGTTGGCGCAGCCGTTCACGGTCGACGATCACTGCCTCTCGATCGGGGCGAGCGTCGGTTATGCGCTCGGACCCGTCGACGGTGCCAGCATCGACTTGCTGCTACGCAGCGCCGACCTCGCGCTCTACGAAGTTAAAGGCAGCGGTCGCGGTCATGCCTGCCGCTTCGTCTCCGCAATCCAGGTCAAGGCCGAGGAGCGACGCGCACTCGAATTCGATCTGCGCGGCGCGCTCGGCCGCGGCGAGCTGGCGCTCGCATTCCAGCCGGTGGTGGAGGCCACCGACGAGCGCATCGCCGGCTTCGAGGCGCTGCTGCGCTGGCATCATCCAACGCTGGGCACCATCCCGCCGCTGAAGTTTATCCCGATTGCCGAAGAGACCGGGCTGATTAACGCGATCGGCCAGTGGGTGATCGAGGAAGCCTGCCGCTGGGCGGCGCGCTGGCCGCAGCACATCCGCATCGCGGTCAACCTGTCGCCGGTGCAGTTCGAGGACAAAGCGCTGGCGACCATCGTTGCTGCTGCGCTTCACGACAACGGCATCGCTCCCGACCGGCTCGAGCTCGAGATCACCGAAAGCCTGTTCCTTAACGAAAAGCCGTCGACGATCGCCATGCTCGCCAGTCTCAAGGCGCTCGGCATCCGGTTTGCGCTTGACGACTTCGGCACCGGCTATTCGTCGCTCGGATACCTTCACAAGACCGAGTTCAGCCGCATCAAGATCGACCGCAGCTTCGTCTCGCGCGCCACCCTCGATAACGGCGAGTCGGTGGCGATCATTCGCGCCATTGTCGGGCTGGCGGGCAATCTCGGCATGCTGACCACCGCCGAAGGTACCGAGACCCGCGCCGAATTCGAGGTCATCCGCGACCTCGGGTGCGACCAGGTCCAGGGCTATCTGTTCGGCCGCCCGATGTCACCCGAGGCGGCAACCGCGCTGGTGGCAGTGACGTCCTTTAAAGTCGATTGCGGTTGGTCTGAATCGATCTGTGATGTTCAAGGCGGTTGACTTCTGATTCAGGCCAGAAACTCAGGCTACGCTTCGATCTAAATGCAATCGGGTCTAACCCTCTCCCGTCCTTACGGAGAGGGTTGGGTGAGGGTCTTGCTCCTTCTGCTACTCGGTCCGCAGGTAAGCAAAAGTAAGCAATTCTCTCACCTGCCCTCTGCCGTAAGCACGGAAAGGGAGCAGAAAGTTAGGCAACCCACTCCTGCAACAGCGTATGCGCGATCGCCAGTGGCGGCGGGGCGAGCCAGTCACCGGTGCCCGCCAGCGCGGCGCGGACCTCATCCTTGGTCACCCAGCGCGCCTCCTCGAGCTCGTCGCCGTCGATCGCCAGCTCGGAGCCGGTCGCTTCAGCGAACGCCCCGATCATCAGGCTCGACGGAAATGGCCATGGCTGGCTGGCAATGTAGCGCACCCGGCGGGTGCCGATGCCGGCCTCCTCGAATAGCTCGCGCGCTACCGCCTCCTCGATCGTCTCGCCCGGTTCAACGAAGCCCGCCAGCGCCGACAGGAAGCGCTTGGGAAAGCGCGGCTGACGGCCGACGAGTGCATGGTCATCCTTGATCGCCAGCATGATCACCACCGGATCGGTGCGCGGGAAATGCTCGGCCCCGCAGCCGTCGCAGTGCCGCGCCTGACCGCCCTTGTCGAGGCGCGTTGTGGCTCCGCAGTTGGCGCAGAATTTGTGCCGCGCGTGCCAGTCGAGCAGTGCCCGGCCGTGCGCAATGATCGCCGCGCGGCCGTCTCCCAGCTGTGCAGCGGCGGCGCGCGCGTCGGTGGCGGTGCCCTCGACGCCGGCCGCTGAACCGCTCGCGGCGAAGCGCGGCGCGTCGTTCGCATCGACGCCGAGGAACACCGACAGTGCGTCGTCGGGCAGGTCGCTGCGGTATAGCCAGTTCAGGTCGCCGCTGGCCGTCAGCACCGGGTTGAGCCGGTCGAACAGCAGCCAGCGCGCTTGGCGGTCGCTGCTGGCCGCGATCAGCGCGGCGGGATTGCGGCGCAGCGCGTCGGCGCGGTCGAGCGGCGATCCGCTGAAGCCGACAGCGGGGACCGGACGCCCGGCGAAGAAGTCGGTCATGTGTGAAGCTTTCGTTATCGCGGCGTTGGGATGGTCAGCGCCGCGAAGCTCAACTGCCGCGCCGGAGCTGCGACCGCAAGCCTCGCGGCGCGCGTGTACAGCGTCGGCAACCCGATCGCTGTTACGTCCTCGACCCGCACCCACTCGCCCTCGAACGGCGGACGCTCGTGCAGCCGCAATGCCATCACCCGCAGCCGCAGCTCGAAATGGCTGAACACATGGCGCACCGTCCCGGCGTCGCGCCACTCACCCGCGAACGGCAGCGCCGCCGCGCCCGCCGCGTCCCAATCGCCGCCGGGCAGCGCCAGCATGCCGCCGAGCAGCCCGGAGGCTGCGCGCCGTACCAGCAGCACCGCGCCGTCCACCTCGATCCACCACGCCGTGCCATGCCGCACCGGCGACCCGTTGCGCTTGGTCCGCAACGGGTAGCGCGCCGGCGTACCGGCATAGGCCGTGCAGTCCGCCGCCACCGGACAGCGTTCGCACGACGGCGCGCGCGGGGTGCAGATCGTCGCGCCGAGGTCCATCACCGCTTGGGCATAGTCGCCGCAGCGCGCCGCCGGGGTCAGCGCGGCGGCGTGTGCGTACAGCAGCGGCTTCGCCTGTGGCAGCGGTGTCTCGACAGCGAACAGCCGTGCGACGACGCGCTCGACATTACCGTCGACGACTACAGCGTAACGGTCGAAGGCAATCGCGGCGATAGCTGCCGCGGTGTACGCACCGACGCCAGGCAGCTCGCGCAGGCCGGCCTCGGTATCGGGAAAGCCGCCGCGCGCCGCTACGGCGAGGGCGGTGGCAATCAGGTTGCGCGCTCGGGCATAATAGCCGAGCCCGGCCCACTCGCGTAGCACGTCGGCATCGGGCGCAGCGGCGAGCGCCTCGACCGTCGGCCACAGTCCGATGAAGCGCGCGAAGTAACGCGACACCACCAGCGTGCCGGTCTGCTGGAGCATCACTTCGGACAGCCACACCCGGTACGGATCAGGCGGCGGCGTGCCCGGCGGGCTGCGCCAAGGCAGCGTCCGCGCGTGCTGGTCGTACCAGGCAAGCAACGCAGGCGAAACGGTATCGACGGGCATGACCGCGCTATGGCATGATCCGCGCATGGCCGAAACCGACTCTCCCAAGTTCCGTACGGCTACGGCGAAGGACCACCCGGTCGCCACGCGGGACCGCCTCGCCGCGGCCCGCCATGGCTCGCGGCTGGTCAGCGAACTGATGCCGGCGATTGGCGGGGCCGCGTTCCGGCGCTTCGGCTTCATGCAGAACGCCATCGTAGCACGCTGGGCCGAAATCGTTGGGGCCAATTACGCGCGCTACTCGCTCCCCGAGGCGCTGAGCTTCCCCGTCGGCAAGCGCTCCGGCGGCACGCTCAAGGTCTGCGTCACCGGCAGCTTTGCGCCGATGCTTAGGCATGTCGAGCCGCAGGTCGTCGAGCGCGTCAACGCTTTTCTCGGTTACGCCGCCGTCGCCCGGCTGGCGCTGCGTCACGGTGACCTGCCCGCACTGGCCCGCCGCCGCACCGCTGCCGTGCCGGGCGCGCCGCTGTCGGCCGAGACGCAGTCGACACTGCGCGACATCGCCGATCCCGAGCTGCGGGCGAGCCTCGAATCACTGGCGCAGGCGCTATCGTCCACGCAGGGGCTGCCGGTCGTACGATAGGACGCCATAGCCGCCTAAACGGTCAGCACACTCCTCCAGGGCCTTGGCGGCTCTTTGGTGACTTACCAATTTGTCCTGAGATAATAGGAGGAGGCTATGGTGCCGTTAAGGTGTAACCTGGCAAGGCGAATGGCTCGTATTTTCAAGTTGTAAGCCGGATGCTGTAAGCGCTTGCGCTTGAGGCGCGGCGTTCCACGAGCCAGATCGATGTTGAAAGGCACGGGCTTGAACCGTCTTGTTTTTGTGATGTTGGCCGGCGTTGCCTTTGCTGTAGCCCCGACGCCAGCACTCGCCGTGCCGGCACCCACGTCAGCCAAGCCGGCGGCTGCCAAGGGCGCGCCAGTGGCGGGAAAGTCCGCCGCCGACTGGGTGCATACCATGACCGCGACACCCCAAGGCGGCTTCCGGCTCGGTAATCCTGACGCGCCGGTCAAGCTGCTCGAATATGGCTCGCTGACCTGCCCGCATTGCGGCAATTTCTACCGGACCGGCATGGCGGCGTTGCAGAGCAAGTATATCGCCACTGGACGCGTCAGCTACGAATACCGCAGCTATGTCCTGAACGGGCCCGACATGGCAGCGGCGGTGCTGGCGCGCTGCGACGGCCCTGCCGCGTTCTTCGCGCGCGCCGATGCGCTCTATTCGCAGCAGGACCGCTGGACCGAGCCGTTCACCGTGCTGACCCCCGACGATACCGCGAAGTACGCCAACCTGCCGCCGGAGGCGCAGCTTGCCGGGCTGGCGCATGCGGGCGGGCTCGATGCGTTCATGGCGGCGAACGGCATGACGCGGACGCGGGTGGCGCAGTGCCTTGCCGACAAGACGCTGACCGACCGGCTGTCGACGATACGCGACAACGCCAGCAGCATCGGCATCAGCGGCACCCCGATGTTCCTGATCAACGGGCGGCTGATCGCGGGCGCGATCACCTGGGAAGTGCTTGAACCGGCGCTGGCCGCTGCATTGCACTAAAGGGCGGCGTTGCGGTACTATGACGGCGACAGGATACGAAGGAACAAGGATGCGTAAGTTTGGAACGGCGCTGGGGTTGACGGCGCTGCTCGCGCTCGCCGCCTGTAACAAGCCGGCAGCGACGACGATGGCGACCACCACGACGGTAAGCGCGCCGGCAGCCACGGCGGGCGCGACCCCGCCGTCGGCGATCACGCCCGCAAGCGCCGGCGCGGTGACGACACCGGTGACCGCGACGGCGCTTGCGGCGGCGCCTGCTGCAGCCGCGACAACGGCGGGCAAGCGCGACTGGACGCAGGTCATCGCGGCGACGCCCGAGGGTGGTTTCCGCATCGGCAACCCCGATGCCAAGGTCAAGCTGGTCGAGTTCGCCTCGCTGACCTGCCCGCATTGCCGCGAGTTCCACGAACAGGCGCTGCCGGTGCTCAAGTCGAGTTACGTTGCAAGCGGCAAGCTGAGTTACGAGTACCGGCCGTTCATCCTGAACGGCGTTGACTTCCCACCGTCGCTGCTGGTGCGTTGCCAGCCTGCACCGGTAGCGTTCAACCTGATCGCGGCTTTCTACGAGAACCAGCCGAGCTGGACGTTGCCGTATACCAAGCTGACCGATGACGATTCGAAGCGGCTGCAGGCACTGCCCCCGACCGAGCAGATCAAGGGGCTGGGGCTAGCGGGCGGTCTCGACGGCTTCGTCCGCAGCCGCGGCATCCCGCGCGCCAAGTTCGACCAGTGCCTGACCGACAAGGCCGGGGTCGACAAGCTGTCGGCGATCCGCGACGAGGCGACCAACAAATACGGGCTGACCGGCACGCCGTGGTTCGTCGTTAACGGCACGACGCAGAAGGACGTGTTCAACTGGGCGATGCTGCGGCCCAAGCTCGACACCGCGCTGCAGTAGGAGTTGTTCGGGGGGACGATGGAGTTCAGACGACTTCGGCTGAGCGGGTTCAAGTC
>CAXTTR010000082.1:7400-10018 GCA_964247215.1 uncultured Sphingomonadaceae bacterium | reverse complement strand
CTGATCGAGCGTAGCACAGGCGTCCTTACGCCCGCTCGTCTGAAGCTGGCGCACGCGGAGTACGCCTTGGCTTCGGGCGATGTGGGGGCGGCGCTAATCAGTTTTACCGCGCTAACGCAGGAACCGTCGACAGCCGCACGTGCCCAGCTCGGTATCGGGCTCGCCGAGCTGCATCAAAACCGTAGCGACGCCGCGATCAAGGCGCTCGACGCCGCGGTCGCGGCCGATCCGACGCTGATCCGGGCGTGGATCGCGCGTGCCGTCGCTGCCGACCGCGTCCGCGATTGGCCCGGGGCCGATACGGCCTATGGTCGAGCGCTGACGCTCGATCCGCGCTCGGCGGCGGCGCTGACCAATCGCGGCTACTCGAAGCTGCTCCGCGGACGTTTCGGCGAAGCTGCTGGCGACTCGGCGCTGGCCCTGACGATCGACCCCAAGCTGACGACGGCGGCCAACAATCTGCGGCTCGCGCGCGCCATGCAGGGCGACTACAAGACCGCATTCGCCGGCTCGACCAAGCTGACGATGGCTAACGACCTCAATACCGTCGGTTTCGCGGCGATGAGCCGGGGCGATTACGGTGTCGCCGAGACGTTCTTCACCCGGGCGATGCAGCTCAATCCGCAGTTCGACCGGACAGCGTGGGACAATCTCGTTTACTTAAAGCAGCTTGCGCATAAGCCGCCCGAAGCTGGCGCGAACGAACGATGATGGCGATTACGGCGGAGGCAGCAGCATTTGCGGCGCTGTTCATCGTTGTCGCGGCGGCGGTGATCGACACCATACGGTTCGAGATTCCGGATGTCGCCTCGATCAGCGTTGCCGCACTGGCACTGGTGTTCACGATCCTTGAGCCGCGGATGGTGTGGTGGTCGTATCTGGCGGCACCGCTGCTGATGTTCGGCTTCGGCCTGCTGGCGTTCAGCCGCGGCTGGCTCGGCGGCGGCGACGTCAAGCTGATGACCGCGGTCGCTACTTGGACCGGTCTAGGCGGCTTGCCGCTGATGTTCGTCGCGACATCGATCGCCGGCGGCCTGCTGGCGCTTGTGATGATGATCAAGCGGCGGATCACTGCGGCGCAGGATCAGCGCACGGGTGGTGTGGTCCGGGTCGCGACACCGCTGCCCTATGCGGTGGCTATCGCGATCGGCACGCTGTGGTGGCTGTGGGCGACGAGCGGCGGGCCGCTTGCGGGGCATTATGCCATCGGCGACCAGCGCCTGGTAGCGCGGGCGATCGCCACGTAGAGCTTACCGATATCCGATGAAACGACCGTGGCCAGCAGCGCGTCGCCGTCGGGATCGGATAGTAAGCGCTTGGACAGCCGCTCGAATAAATCCAGGTAATGTGCTGCTTCGTCGTGGAAAGCTTCGTCGTGCGCGAAGTGCCGCGCGATCTTCGCCGTCGTCGGCCGGTCGATAAGGCGCACCATACGGCGAGCAAAGATGCTGCGATCGCCTTTCAAGTACCGCACCCACGCTTTCTCGCCCGCATCGATTGAAAGCAACCGTGCGACATCGACCGATGCGGCGTTAAGCATTTCGATCAGCCGGGCCGACCGCGCTGAGAGTGTATCGCGCGCCCGCACATCGAGGCGCGTCTCGATCTCCTCGACCTTGTCGTCGACCTCTTTGATCTTAAGCGTCATTGCGCGTGCCTGCCCGGCGACACGTTGGGCGGCCGCCTCGGCCATCGCGCCGGCGCGGTCCGCGGCGGCTTCGACCGCCAGCAGTTCGCGGCGGATCGGCACGCCGAATGCCGTTTCGGCGGTTGCACCGCCTGCTTGGGCGAGCGCCAGCTTAGTCTCGCCGATGATGCGCTCGAGCATGCCGCCGAGCGCCGATGAGCTCGCTTCCGCCATGACGCGAACGCGCTCGAACGTCTGGCCAAGTTGTTCGGCGGTACCGGCGCTAATCCGGGCCGTGGCGGTGTCGAGTTCATCGAGAACCGTTCGGGCGTGCTCGAATTTAGCCCCAAGCGCGGCCGCCGCGACCGTGAATGCAACGCGCTCACGCGCGAAGATTTCGGAAGCGGCAGCGATAAGCTGTGCTTCCTCGGCGGTGGCGGCACGCAGCGCCGACGTCTGTGCCACAAGGCCTTCGGAGCGCGTATCCAGTGCCTCAAACGCTAGTGCAGTCGCACCGATGCGCTCGTCGAGTCGATGCTCGATAACAGCGGTGGCGTCCGTAACGCTTGCCACTTGCTCAAGCACGGTATCGAGCAAGCGCTGCACGTTGGCGGCCGGATCTGTCAGTCCGTCGATCGATGTGCTCACCTCGCCGACGTGAGCGGCGACCGCTATCATGCGAGCTTCGCTGTCGTCGTGTAGTGTCCGCAACCGCTCTTCGAGAGCGGTAATTTGCACGGTGGCGTTCTCGTTCAGTGCGGTGAAAACGGCTTCGCCCCGGGCCTGCGTATCGCTCAGACGCGCGGGTAGAGCGGTAAGGTTGGCGTCCGTCGCTTCGTGCAGCTGTTCGCCTTGCGTCTTGCACAGCACCAGCAAACGCGACAGCTCGCCCGCCGCGGCCAGGGTGCGGTCAAGCTCCTGCCCGGCAGCTTCGGTGCCGTGCCGGCCCAGCGCGTCGAGATCGGCACGAGCGGCCGCGAGCCGTCCATCG
>CAXTTR010000082.1:0-7390 GCA_964247215.1 uncultured Sphingomonadaceae bacterium | reverse complement strand
GCATCGAGCAGCGCCGCAGCGCGCGCGGAAGCACCATCAACGGCAGTGTCGAGCGCGTAAGCGCGTTTGGCGATACGGCTGGTCATCTGCCGTGACTGCTCGTCGACCTCGGCGAGCTGCTTGATCATGGCCGCGATCGCCACGTCGGCTTGCGCTGAAACCTCGCCACCGCGCAGCTGAACCGAACCGAGTAACGCCTCGATGGTTTTCAGCTGCTGCAGCGTGTTGTCGCCAAGTTTGCCGTCAAGACTATCGATCTGGTCGGCAAACCGCCGCAGCTCGGGAAGCGTTTCGCTCAGCCGATCCGCGGTAACCGCGGTGCCGTTGGCGGCTTCGCTGACTTCGAGCGCGGCCCTGTGCAGCTGCCAGCTGTTGCCGGTCAGCACGCGCACGTCCTCCCCGGACATTGCGGCAAGCTCGGCGGCACGCGCGACACAGCCGCTCAACGTCGCCCCGAGTAAGCCGAGCGTTGCTCCGAGCTCGCCGGCCTGATGCTCTCCTGCCTCGAGGCGCAGGCGGTCGGACCTTTGCTGGAAGCGCTCGCGATATATCAGACCGGCGATGACCAGCGTCGCGACGATCGGCGGTGCCGTGTCGGCGACGATCGCCAGCGCGCCGGCAAGTAGTCCTGTGGGTAAAAACAACCGCCGCTCGATTATGCTCGCCGTCCAGATCAGGCACGCTGATAACGCCAGCCACCACCCCGCACGGGACGCCATGAAATCAACGCCCGGTTTTTGGTATTCTGACATGTCAATCCGCCAAGTCGCACGAGCTGATGATGTAACCTGACGGTTTCAGAACGGTTAAATAACGGCGTCCTGCCTGCGGGCGAAGCGCTGACTCCCGAGTGGCTTGGAAAATCTGGTTGTTCCAGCCTACGTCGACAGGCCGCGTTGCAAGCCGTGCCGGGAAAGCAGCTCGTTCATGAGCTCGTCGTCGGCGCTCGACATGATGCCGAGGACTTGCGCCTCGTCGCAGCCGTCGGCGGCGAGGTAAGCGTGGCCCATGTTCGAATCGATGTAGATCGACTGGCCAACGTCGAGCGTCACTGGGTCGTAATACTCGGTATTGACCACGACGCGGCCGCGCAGGACGTAGATGTATTCTTCACCGGCGTGGTGGATCAGATCACCAAACTGCTCGGAAGTCTTGGCGCGAATTGTCGTGACGACCGGGATCATGCGCTTGCGGCGCAGCTCGGTGCACAGATAATAATAGTCGTAGTTCGGCGTCTCGATGTGGACGGCATTGTCGAGGTCGCCGATGCTGCGCCGCGCCGTGACCGGGCTTGCGGCATCTTCGCTCGGCTCGGCAAACAGCTCGGACATCCGCATGCCGAGCTTCTGGCTGAGCTGGTACAGCTTGTCGTAGGTCAGCGTCAGCCGGTCATGCTCGACCTTCGACAGCGTCGATACCGGGATGCCGCTTTTCGCGCTCATCTGCTTGAGCGTCCAGCCCTCGCGGCTTCGCAAGCTTCGGAGGAGCGCGCCAAGCGTCGGCGTCTTCGCTGGCATTTTAAACCCTATCCAGTTGACCTGTTCTCCGATTGGGATAGGTTGTCCTAATCGGATTACGTCTGATCGACCATATTGGTTGAGCCATGGCGGAGCAATCCCAAGGTGGACAGGAGGGGCGCAGTGAAGCTTTGGAAGTTGCTCGGGGTGGCGATGACACTGTATTTGGGAGGATCGCCGGCGCTTGCAGCCGATCCTCAGCAACTCGCGCCGGTGCTCGGACCACAGGCGAGTCCGGCGCCAGTACCGACTGCGGTGCCGTCTTCGACGGCACCACATCCCGCGACGCTGCCGGTGACACCGGCGGGTCCGCATACGCTCGACAAGGCCGATGTCGATGCCTGGCTCGACGGCTACATGCCCTATGCGCTGCACACCGGCGATATTCCGGGCGCGGTCGTCGTCGTCGTCAAGGACGGCAAGATTCTGACCGCGCGCGGTTTCGGCTATGCCGATGTCGACAAGCGCACACCGGTCGACCCTGAGCGCACGTTGTTCCGGCCGGGCTCGGTGTCGAAGCTGTTCACCTGGACCGCGGTGATGCAGCTGGTCGAGGCGCACAAGATCGACCTCGACGTCGATGTGAACCGCTACCTCGACTTCAAAATTCCGCCGCGGGACGGCCAGCCGGTGACGATGCGCCAGTTGATGACGCACACCGGCGGCTTCGAGGAAACCGGCAAGGGTATCGTCTTCTTCGACCGCAAATACGCCGTGCCGCTCAACCAGTATCTGACGCGCTGGATTCCGACACGGATTTTCGCACCCGGCACGACCCCGGCGTATTCGAACTGGGGCACCGCTTTGGCGGCGTACATCGTCCAGCGCGTCTCGGGCGAGGTATTCGAGGACTATATCGACCACCACATCTTCGCGCCGCTGGGGATGCACAATGCGACGTTCCACCAGCCGCTACCCGCCGGGCTCGCGGCGCAGATGGCGACGGGCTACCCCAAGCCGGGGCAGACGTCGCCGGGGTTCGAGTATATCGGCCCGGGTCCGGCGGGTGAAGCGTCGGTGTCGGGCACCGACATGGGTCGCTTCATGATCGCGCATCTGCAGGGCGGCGAGCTCGACGGTCAGCGCATCCTGCAGCCCGCGACCGCGGCGATGATGCACGACAGCCCGCTCGATAAAGTCAATCCGATGTCGCTCATCCTGCCGCTGAGCCGGATGGAACTCGGTTTCTTCGAAACCAACCTGAACGGCCGCGAGATCATCGGGCACCTCGGCGATACCGAAGCGTTCCACACCTCGCTGCACCTGTTCATGAAGGACGGGGTCGGGCTGTACGCGTCGTTCAACAGCCCGGGTAAGGCAGGCGCGGTCGGCGGACTGCGCTCCGCCTTGTTTCAGGATTTCGCCGACCGTTATTTCCCGAATATCGCGCCCGCTGACGGCCGCGTCGACGCGCAGACCACAGCCCAGCACGCACAGATGATGGCGGGTAATTGGTGGGCGAGCCGCCGATGGGGTGACGGCCTCCTGTCATTCCTGCCGGTGCTCGGCCAGGCGCGGGTCGCGGCCGGGCCCAAGGGCGAGCTGATTATTCCAAGCATCCTCGGGCCGAACGGCCGCTCGCGCGAGTGGGTTGAAGTTGCCCCGTTCGTGTGGCGCGACCGCGCCGGGCACGACCGTCTTGCGGCCAAGCTCGTCGACGGCAAGGTGGTGCGCTGGAGCTACGACTTCGCCTCGCCGTTCGAAATGTTCGACCGTGTTCCCGCGCCGCAATCGGGCGTCTGGCTGCTGCCGGCGCTGTACGCCAGCTTCGCCGTGCTGCTGCTGACCGCGCTGTATTGGCCGGTGACGGCGCTGACCCGGCGTCACCACGCGACACCGCGCACGCTCAGCCCGCAGTCAAACCGGGTGCGCCGCGCGACGCTGCTGATGGCGGTGCTGACGACGGCGCTGCTGGCGGCGTGGGGTGTCGCGTTCGGCGTCATGCTGAGCAGCCCCGACCAGCTGGCGGGCGGGCTCGATCCGGTGCTGCTTATGCTGCAGGCGCTAAGCATTATCATCATCGTCGGCATGGTGCTGATCAGCGGCTGGAACCTGTGGACCGTGTTCACCAGCGGCCGCCACTGGTTCCGCAAGCTCGGGGCGGTGCTGCTGTTTCTCGCGTCGCTGCTGATCCTGTACGTCGCGGTCGAGTTCCACCTGCTGTCGCTGTCGGTGCATTACTGATGCCGCGGCTGACGATGCAGGTGGCGACCGAGACGCTGCGGCTGGCCAAGCCGTTCCGGATTTCCGGCTTTGTCTTCGAAACCTCCGATGTCGTGGTTGTCACCCTTGGCGACGGTCAGCATGGCGGGCGTGGCGAGGGCGGCGGCGTGTTCTACCTCGGCGACGATGTCGCGCACATGCTCGACGCGCTCGACACTGCGCGTCCGGCAATCGAGGGCGGGCTCGGCCGTGACAAGCTGCGAGAAGTGATGCCGGCCGGCGGCGCGCGCAACGCGGTTGATTGCGCGCTGTGGGAGCTCGAGGCGGCGCACGCCGGGGTGCCGGTGTGGCAGCTGGCCGGGCAGGGCGCTCCCATACCGCTACGCACTACGTTCACGCTGGGTGCCGACGATCCGGCGGCGATGGCGGCGGGGGCGATCGCCTATACCGATGCGCGCTCGATCAAAGTTAAGCTCACCGGCGACCTCAATCTCGACATTGCGCGGGTGAAAGCGATCCGTGCGGCGCGACCCGGCGTGTGGCTCGGCGTCGACGGTAACCAGGGCTTCACCATCGACCAGCTCGACCCGCTGATCGCGGCGCTGCATGCCGAAAGCGTCTCGCTTCTCGAACAGCCGCTGGCGCGCGGGCGCGACGCCGACCTCGACGGCTATGAATCGGTGATTCCGATCGCCGGTGACGAGAGCCTGCTGACGCTCGACGATGTCGCCGGTGCGGTCGGGCGCTTCGACGTGGTCAACATCAAGCTCGACAAGTGCGGCGGGCTGACCGAGGCGCTGCTGATGGCGGCGGCGGCACGGCGGCTCGGACTCGGCGTCATGGTCGGCAACATGGTCGGCACCAGCCTTGCGATGGCCCCGGGGTTCGTTCTGGGCCAGCTGTGCGACATCGTCGACCTCGACGGCCCGACGTTTCTCGCCGCGGACCGCCAGCCGGCGGTCGAGTACCGCGACGGCGATGTCTGGGCCGGACCGGCGGTATGGGGATCGGGGCTGGCGTGAACGCCGCGGTGCACAGCGGCGTGCCGGTCGAGCGTACGTGGTTCGGCCAGCCGCGCGGGCTGACGGTGCTGTTCCTCACCAACATGTGGGAGCAGTTCTCCTATTACGGTATGCGCGCGCTGCTGGTCTATTACATGACCAAGCAGCTGATGCTCGGCCAAGGCCGCGCCTCGTACATCTACGGCGCCTATACGGCGGGGGCATACTTCACGCCGATCATCGGCGGCATCATCGCCGACCGCTGGCTCGGCAAGCGGCGGGCGATCATCATCGGCGCGAGCGTCATGGCGGCGGGTCACTTCATGATGACCTTCGAGGCGTTGTTCTACGTCGGGCTGGCGACGATCGCGCTCGGCAACGGGCTGTTCCTGCCGAGCCTGCCGAGCCAGGTCGGTGACCTGTACAGGGCCGGCGATCCCCGGCGGGGCTGGGCGTACAACGTCTATTACGTCGGTATCAATATCGGCGGCTTCCTCGCACCGCTGATCTGCGGCACCATCGGCGAGCTGTACGGCTGGCATTACGGCTTCGGCGTCGCAGGCATCGGAATGCTCGCCGGGCTGGTAATCTATCTCAGCGGCAGCCGCTATCTGCCGCCCGAACTGCCACGCGCGGTGGTCGAGCGATCGGCGGGGTCGGGCTTCGACCGCAGCACGATCCTGCTGCTGCTCGGCGTCGCGCTATCGGTCACGGTGTTCCGCGCCGCTTACGAGCAAGTCGGCAACACCGTCGCGTTATGGGCCGATACCGGGCTCGAGCGCCACGCCGGGGGTGCGATCATTCCGATGACGTGGTTCCAGGCGCTGAATCCGCTGTTCGTCATGCTGCTCACACCGCCGCTGCTGGCGTGGTGGGGACGGCGTGCGGCGGCGACCGGGCGCGAGCCTGCACCGGCGCGGCGGATGGCAACCGGCGCACTGATCGTCGCCGCCGCCTATCTGATGCTCGCCGCGCTGGTCTGGGAACATGGCGGAAGCCGCGCCAACTGGCTGTGGCTGGTGCTGTTCTTCGTGGTGTTCACCATTGGCGAGTTGTTCATTCTGCCAACTGGCCTCGGGCTATTTGCGAGGCTCGCGCCGCGGCGCGCCGGAGTGACGACGGTCGCGGCATGGTTCCTGGCGACGTTCGCCGGTAGCCTCAGCGCCGGGCTCGTCGGCTCGCTGTGGAGCCGCACTGGACCCGCGCCCTTCTTCGCGCTGCTCGCGCTGATCGCCGGCGTCGCCGCGGGTATGCTGACGGCACTGGCGCAACTGGGCCACGCTCCACGACAAATCGGTTTAGCCAATCGCAAAGTCGTTTGACATTTCTCTTATCAAGCCAATACCGTCCCAATCGAGACATGCGCGAGACTTTGGGAGAGGGCTGGCGCGATTGAGGGGACAGACGATGCGGACCATGACGAAAACCCTGATGATTACCACGGCACTGACAGCGATCGCCGCAGGTGTTCCGCTCATGGCTGCCGAGGTCGCGCCAAGTGCCGAGGCGGCGCCGAGCGCTCCTGCTGCAAACGATGACGAGGACATCGTGGTCACCGCACAGAAGCGCGCGCAGACGCTGATCAACGTGCCGCTGTCGGTTTCGGTCGTGTCGGGCGCGACGCTCGAACGGCAGCAGGCGAACAATTTCGAAGACTACCTGAAATTGCTGCCGGGGCTGCAGCTTAACCAGGACACGCCGGGGCAGGGGCGGCTAGTGGTACGCGGCATCAACACCGGTGGCGTCGCCTCGACCGTCAGCGTCTATGTCGACGAGACACCGTTCGGCTCGAGCAGCGGACTGGTGAACGGCGCGACATTGGCGGGTGACTTCGACACGTTCGACGTGGCACGTGTCGAGCTGTTGCGCGGCCCGCAGGGTACGTTGTACGGCGCGAGCTCGCTCGCCGGCGTGCTTAAGTTCGTCACCAACGCACCCGAGACCGACAAGCTGGTGGTTCGCGGCCGGGCCGGGGTCGAGACCGTCAAGGGTGGCGATATCTCCTACTACGGGCAGGCGGTTGTCAACGTGCCGCTGACCAGCACGCTCGCGGTGCGCGGCACCGGCTATTACCGCAACGATGCAGGCTTTATCGATTCAATCGGCACCGCCGGGTCGAACGTACGCAACAACATCAACGGCTCGAAGAGTTATGGCGGCCGGGCGTCCTTACTGTTCACGCCGAGCGACGCCATTTCGGTGCGGCTCAGCGCGGTGCTGCAGAATATCGACGTGCACGCCCCGACGGTCGTCGAGAGCGATCCGGCGACGCTCACTCCGCTGTACGGCCGCCCGACGCAATCCGAATTCGTCCCGCAATTCTCGAACATTCGCTACCGGCTGTACAACGCGACGCTCAACTTCGACCTCGGCTTTGCGACGCTGACCTCGTCGAGCAGCTACGGCACCGAGAACCTGGCATTCCGCAACGACGCGACGACCGACCTCAGCGGGCTGATCGCAGCGATTTTCAAGGTCCCGAACCAGCTCTATCTGGCGCAGCAGACCAACGACAAAAAATACACGCAGGAAGTCCGGCTCGCATCGAAGACCAGCGATATTTTCGAATGGCTCGTCGGTGGCTACTATACGCATGAAGACGGCCTGATCCGGCAGCGCTATGTCGCGGTAACGCCGGGCACGCTCAACGAAATCCTGCCGCCGACGCTGCCGGTGCTTGCCGTTGTCAATCTCGCGTCGACTTACGAG
>CAXTTR010000081.1:7652-10029 GCA_964247215.1 uncultured Sphingomonadaceae bacterium | reverse complement strand
GGGCACTGCTGGGCGATCGAGACAGCTTCGAAACCACCAGGAACGAGCTTGGGCTCGATCACAACGAGACCCGCTCCTGGCACGGTGGGCATCGGCCCGTATCGCCCGTCATGCTGGCCTTCGCCACGATGACCGCGATCCGTCACCGGGCAAACCAGGCAATGCCCCCAAAAAGAATGCGGACGCCGCCACGCCGCCGCTGATCCGGATCAGGCTTGGCAGCTCGAATGCAGCCGTCAGCCGGTGACCATCGTCGGGTGCCGGGACCGGGAACATGTGGCTGGGCTGCGCCCGCCGGGTCGGCTTATCGTTGTTGCGTTTGCCTGGCCCGCGCAGCGCCTGCATCTCCCGCGCCACCGCAAGCGCCGCACCGAGATGTTTGTTGTCGACAATTGCTGCCTGGTTGACCCGCCGCAACTTGTCGAAGACGCGGTAGGGAAGGGCGGTGCCCTTGTGACGGATCTCGAGGCGGCCGTCGGGATACTCGCAGACGCTGACCTGCTTGCGTACGAGCTCACGGCTAATCGCGCTGGGCTCAAAGATGAAGATTATCTTGTTGTAATGCAGTGTCAGCGCTGATGTGACGGTGCGCTTCTCGCGCCAGACCATCGTCGCATCCAGGTCCTCGTGCAGCGCCAGCGACCGGTGCAGGTTCTTCGAGTTATAGGGTTCGACCGCGAAGCGGTCATTATGCTTCACCATGAATGCGGGCAGGAAGACGTTGGCGACCGCAATATCGTTGATGCCAGCCAGGCGCAGTTCCTGACCAGCCGGTCCTGCAGCGTCTGGTGGACGCGCTCGACCCGGCCCCTTGGCGACTGGTGCCGAGTTGGCGCAGATAATCTCGATGTGAGGGCGTCGAGGACGCGGCCGAACTAGCTCATGCCGTCGCTGCGCTTGGCGCTGGCAGCATGCACCCGAAACACGCTGTGCGTGTCGGAATAGAAGGCCACCGGCTTGCCGTGCGCCTCGATATACGCGCGGGTTGCCTGCATATAGGCGAACGCGCTCTCGGTCGGCACCATCATCAACTGCATCAGCCGGCTCGTCGCGTCGTCGATGAACACCAGCAGCGACGCCTTCGGCCCGCGATCCTCGAACCACCAGTGCGTCGACCCGTCGATCTGAATCAACTCGCCGAGGCAGTCGCGCCGATATCGCGGCTGGTAGACACGTGCGCGCCGGGCCCGACGCTCGGTCCATAAACCGTGCGCCATCATCAGCTTGCACAATGTCTCCTTCGACATGAAGGTCGTGCAGCTCGGCGAGCTTCTCGGCAGCAAATGTCGGGCCGAAGTCGTGATATCGATTGCGGACCAGCGATCGCCGTCGCGCTGACATCGTCGGGTAGCCGCGGTTACTCGAAGGATTTCGACGACGTAACGCCAGTCCGGCGGCACCATCACTGCGCAATTGATTGAGCAGCCGGGAAAAATGCCGCTCACTTACGCGGAGCGGGGACACCGCGTCCGCGATCCCCAACTCACCACGTTCGACCCGCACCAGCGTATCGAAGCGTGCCAGCTCCACATCGCTCATTAGCCGCACCGTCACCACAGCCTTCCGTCAAAACGAGAAGACAATACGTCAGTGCTGACATCTTTACTTTGCCGGGCAGTGACATTCAGACGTTGCTGCTACAAGCAAACAGTCCGATAACAAGTGTTATGTTAAATACAGTAGCTCCGTTTCCGTAACTACGTTGCGTGTTCGCTAGCTCAACCTAGATCAATCGTCATCCCGTCATACCCAGGCTCAATGCTCGACGGCAAGTCGCGACGCAGCGTGGCATAATCCATGGAATTGTCCATGTGAGTTAGTATCGCGCGTTGCGGCTTGAGGCGTTCGATCCATTGCATGCTCTGCGTAAGGTGACTGTGTGTCGGGTGCGGCGTTGGACGGAGCGCGTCGACGATCCAAAGGTCGAGCTGTTGAAGCTCAATTTCAGCAATGGGAAGCAAGCTCTTGATGTCGGTCGAATACGCCATCTTCGATGTTGGGCTTTCGACGCAAAAACCGAGGCTGTCGATATTGCCGTGCGGCTGGCGGAAATGCCGGATGGTGAGCGCGCCGACAACGAGGCTCGATGGTAGCAGGTGGAGGTTGCAGGTTGCCGGGTAGCCCCGACCGCCTTCGAATACATAGCCGAAGCGTTTCAGTAAGCGGTCGCGGGTGTAGGTGTCGGCATAGCAATCGACCGGTTGCTTGTCGTTGTGAAACAGCTGCCGGAGCTCATCGATCCCGTGGGTGTGGTCGGCATGATCGTGCGTGTAGAGGACAGCGTCGACGCGCCCAACCCCAGCGTCTAGTAATTGTGCTCGCAAATCCGGACCGGTGTCGACCAGGATGCGCGTCGGACCATGGTCGATAAGTATCG
>CAXTTR010000081.1:0-7642 GCA_964247215.1 uncultured Sphingomonadaceae bacterium | reverse complement strand
GGATCGCACTTGCCCCAGTCGCCATGGCCGTCCGGCCCACCGATACGCGGTACCCCGCTCGAGGTACCCGAGCCCAGGATCGTGACCTTCACGGGCGGCGCGCCTTGGTGAACAGGCTGAAGAAGTTTGCGGTCGTTGTGTCTGCAATGCTCGCCGTATCGACCTTACGAAGTCCGGCAAGAAATGCCGCAGTATGCGCGACGTACGCTGGCTCGCAAGGCTGGCCGCGCATGGGGACCGGCGCGAGAAATGGCGAGTCGGTCTCGATCAACAGGCGGTTAGCCGGCAAACCGGTGGCAATCTGCTGCAGGTCGCGTGCGTTACGGAAAGTGACGATACCTGACAGCGAAATATAGAAACCGAGTGCAAGCGCCTGTTCCGCAAAGGCGGCGCTAGCCGTGAAGCAGTGGATGACGGCGGCGAACCTACCCTGTCCCATTTCGTCAGCAAGGATCTCGAACGTGTCCACCTCGGCATCGCGGGTGTGGACGATCACTGGCAGGCCGGTGGCGCGCGCGGCGGTGATATGCGCGCGGAAGCTGGTGCGCTGGCGCTCGCGGTCGCTGTGGTCATAGTGGTAGTCGAGTCCAGTTTCGCCGATCGCAACGACGCGGTCGTGCGCGGCGGCGTCTATCAGGCGCGCCGGGTCGACGTCGGGATGCGCATCTGCTTCATGCGGGTGGACGCCGATCGAGGCCCAGATGTCATCGTGAATACTCGCCAGCCCGACGACCTCGTCCCATTCGGCAACGCGCGTCGAGATGTTGAGCATAGTGCCGACACCGGCAGCGCGCGCCCGGTCGATAACGCCCGCCTGATCTTCACGCAGACCGGGGTAGGTCAAGTGACAGTGTGAATCGACAAGCATCAGGCAGCGTCAGCGGTCCAGCGCGGAAAGACGCCCTGCGGTGGAGGTAACGGCGTTCCAGCAGCGACAACAACGTCGAGCGCTGCGAAGGCACGTGCGTCGGCGGCGACGCCGAGTTGATCGAGCAAGATGGCCATGGTCGCAGGCATAAATGGCAGCGCCAGAATTGCGATGCGGCGAACTGCATCGACTGTCTCGG
The DNA here is from genome assembly GCA_964247215.1 of uncultured Sphingomonadaceae bacterium. GTDB lineage: Bacteria > Pseudomonadota > Alphaproteobacteria > Sphingomonadales > Sphingomonadaceae > Polymorphobacter_B. The sequence goes on along the minus strand of CAXTTR010000081.1, from coordinate 6,575 downwards.
CCAGCACCGTGGCCATGCGTTCCGGGTCGGTCGCGCGCAGTGCCCACGGCGCAGCTTCGGCGAAATAGCCGTTTGCAGCGCCGACGATCAGCATGACGGCCTCGGCCGCCCGGTGTAGCTGAAGCGCCGCGATGGCGGCGTGATAAGCCGCGACCTGCGCGACAAGAAGCTCGCGCAGATATGCTTCGGCATCACCCGGCTCGGCAACTCTCGGCTGCAACCCGTCTAAGTTCTTCGCAATCATCGCGAGCGCGCGCTGCGCGAGATTACCGATTCCATTGGCGAGATCGGCGTTGCTGCGCTCAGCAATCGCTGTGTTGCTATAGCTGCCATCGTCGCCGAATGCGACATCGCGGAGTAGAAACCAGCGTAGCTGATCGACGCCGAAAGTTGCTGCCAGCGCCAGCGGATCGACGACGTTACCGAGCGACTTCGACATCTTCTCGCCGCGGTTCAGGATGTGACCGTGGCCGAACACCGTTTTCGGTAGCGCCAGCCCTGCCGACATCAAGAACGCCGGCCAATACACCGCATGAAAACGCACGACGTCCTTGCCGATTACATGCAGGTTAGCGGGCCACCAGTCGTTCGCATCGGGATACCCTGCCCCAGTCAAGTAGTTGGCCAGCGCATCGATCCACACGTACATAACATGCCCCGGGCTGCCTGGCACCGGTACGCCCCAGTCGAAGCTGGTGCGTGATACCGATAGATCCCGCAGCCCGCCGGCAACAAAGCTGCGCATCTCATTGCGCCGGCTGGAGGGCTGCACAAACTCGGGATGCGCGTCGTAAAGCGCCAGCAACCGGTCGGCATAGGTCGACAGCCGGAAAAACCAGCTTTCCTCGATCGTCCACTCGACCGGCGTGCCCTGTGGCGAGAGCTTGACGACGACCCCGCTAGCATCTTCGGCCTCGACCAGCTCGTCCGCTTCGTAATAAGCTTCGTCGCGGACCGAGTACCAGCCCTCGTAGCGGCCAAGGTAAAGATCGCCATTTGCTTCTAATGCGCGCCACAAAGTCTGGCAGGCGGTGATGTGGTCAGGGTCGGTCGTGCGTACAAAGCGATCGTGCGAAATATTGAGGACCGCCGTCAACTCCCGGAAATAGTCTACCATCCCGTCAACATAAGCGCGTGGCGACAGTTCGGCGGCGCGCGCCGCCTGCGCTATTTTTAGGCCGTGCTCATCGGTGCCGGTGAGAAAGCGAACATCGCGTCCGTACAGGCGGTGACAACGGGCGATAACATCGGTTGCGACGACCTCGTACGCATGCCCCATATGCGGACGGCCATTCGGGTACGAGATCGCTGTCGTCACGTAATATTTTGTGCTGTTGTTCATCTGCTTGGACGCGTTTCCTGTTACGACGCGGCAAGTCCAGCGACTAATCCGGCCAACTCGAAGCTGACGCTCTGTGCGTCGAGCGACAGCGCCGCCGCTGAGCCGCCGAGCTGCGTCGCTTTCTCCCATAGCGCCAGCGCGCGTGCAAGCCGCGGCCCGGCGCGCGTCTTCGCCACTTGGGCGATGTACGCGGGCGCAAGGTCGAGAAAAGCCTCGTACCGAGCCGCCGCCGCCTTAGCCGCAAGTGATTTGGCCAGCGTCAACGCGCGTCCGGTCGCCTCCGCTGGGCTTGCCGACGCCAGCGCGGTCAGTTCATTCAATAGCTGATCGGTGCCAGCATCGGCGAAGCGCAACGCGCGTCCCGGACTGCCCGAAGCGATGGCGACTAGTGCATCACGTTCGCTCGCAGTCGCTTCGGGCAAGGCACGGCGCAACGCGCGCTCGACTTCGTCGTCCGAGAGCAACTGAAACCGCAGCGTCCGGCAGCGCGAGCGGATGGTCGGCAGCAACCTCCCGAGCGCGTGACTGACGCACAGAAAAAGCGTCTGCGGCGGCGGCTCTTCAAGGTTCTTGAGCAACGCATTCGCTGCCGGCCGATTCATATCGTCGATCGAGTCGACGATAATCACCCGCCAGTCACCGAGCGCCGGGGTGGAGCGGAACAGCGGTTGCAGCGCGCGCACTTCATCGACGCGGATGATATTGCGCTGTTTACCGCTGGTGTCGATCGTCCGTTCGAGGCGGCGCAGATCCATGTGACTGCCTGCCGCGATCAGCCGCGCCGTGGGATGCTCCGGATCGAGGTCGAGTGCGGCTTCTTCGACTGGATGACTGTGGCCCGACGAGCGCGCCAGCACCCAAGCAGCAGCGGCGGCGGCGAATGTTGCTTTGCCAACTCCGGGAGGTCCCGCGAGCAGCCACGCATGATGGACGCGCCCGCCAGCAACGGCGGACCGGAACTGCGCCGCGGCATCGGTGTGTCCGATTAGCATGTCATGCCTGTTTGCGGCGGTTCCAGCTTGGGTGACAATATTTCGGCCCTTAGCGCAGACTGGTCGGCCTGCACCATCGTCGATGCCTCTGCCCAGAGTTGAGCTGCAACGGCGGTGATTTCACCGCGCGCGTCGATCAGCCTGCAGCGCTGTGACTCAGCTAAGGCGATATCTCGAAAGCCAGCTGCAACCCGTTGATGAAACGTGATATCGTGCGCCTCGAACCGTGCTGTTCCGCCGGGCCGACGTGCGGCACGCGCCAGTCCTTCGGTGATCGGGACTTCAAGTATAAACGTCAGATTGGGCCACAAGTCACCTGTTGCAAGACGGTGCAGGTAGCGCAGTTCTCCGGTATCAGCCCCCTTCCCCGCGCCCTGATATGCCAGCGTCGAGTCGACAAAACGATCGCAAATCACCCAACGTCCAGCTTCCAGTGCCGGACGGATACGACGAGCAACGTGATCGGCGCGCGCCGCGTTGATCAGCAGCGCCACGGCAGGCGCCGACCAGCGGTCGACTGCGCCGGCAACGAACAACTCGCGGATTGCCTCAGCGCCGAGGGTGCCGCCAGGCTCGCGTGTCACCTCGACGTCGATGCCTGCCGCGCGCAGCCGCTCGGCTAGAAGCGCGGCCTGGGTCGACTTGCCCGCGCCCTCGCCGCCCTCGAGTGTAATGAAACGGCCGCGTTGCACTTAGCCCTTCGAGGTGTAATGCCGGAACGCCGCCCCGATCCGGCCAAATGGCCCCGCTTTGCCGATCGCGACCGCTGCGACGAGCGGTAGGCGCGCGTCGGGCAGCCCGGGCGTTGAGACGACGAGGTCGGCAATGTGCGCACCCTTGGCAATCGGGGCTTTTACCGGGCCGTCATAGACAATCTTCATCTTGCGCTCGCTGCCATAGCCGCGCGGCACCGTTAACTTGAGGTCGGCGGTCGAGGTCAGCGGCACGCGGTCGGCATCGCCGAGCCAGACTTCGGCATTGCCGATGGTCGCGCCGGCCTTGAGAAGCGGCAGCTGCGTCCACGCCTTGAACCCCCACTCCATAAACGCCACCGACTGCGCGATACGCTCGTTGAAAGACGACAGCCCGGCGAGCACCATTACCAGCCGTCGCCCGTCCTGCTCGGCCGATCCGGTGAAGCCGTAGCCAGCTTCATCGGTGTGCCCTGTCTTGAGTCCGTCGGCACCGGCGACGCGGCCGAGCAGCGGATTGCGGTTGGCTTGAGTAATGTCGTCGCCCTTGCCAAGTGTCTTGCCCCAGGTGAACGCTGTCACTGGGTAAAACTGCCTATACAAAGCCGGGAAATCGCGAATTGTGCGTTCGGCGATGACTGCGAGATCGCGCGGCGTCACCTTCTCATCGGGATCGGGCCAGCCGTTAGTGTTGGCGAAGTGCGACCCGGTCAGCCCCATCTTCTTCGCCGCGCGGTTCATCAGCGCAACATACGCTTCTTCGGTACCCGCCAGCCCCTCGCCGAGCGTCACACAAGCATCGTTACCTGAAAGCGTAATAACGCCGTGCAACAAATTGGCAACGCTGACATCTTCATTGACTGACAGGAACATCGTCGAGCCCTGCGAGTGCCACTTCGACCAGGTTTCGGGGCGCACGTGGATCTTCTGCCCAAGCTTGGCCTCGCCGCGAGTGATCATGTCGAAGGCAACGTATACCGTCATCATTTTGCCCATCGACGCCGGCGGCATCTGCGTGTCGGCCCCCTTGGAGTACAGCACCATGCCGTTCGAGAGATCGGCCATGTACGCGTAAGGTGCCGGCGTCGTGAACGTCGGCATAGTCTGCGCAGCGAGCGGTGTTTGTACCAGCAAAGCAGTCGAGAACAGCAGGGCAATCGGTAAGCGCATGGAGTCTCCGGTGTTCAACGGGTAGGCTTCGCCGCGGTCGCCGCGACAATCTGGGCGGCGGTGTAGCCTGCGGCTTGCACCTGCGCCAGTATCGGCGTGGCCTGACTGCGCGATTGATACGGCCCAAGCCGGACTCGCCACAGCCCAGCGCTGGCGCGCTCGATAACGGTGGCACCATAGGGCTTAAGATAGCCGCTGAGCCACGCCGCGCGTCCCTGGTCGGACAGCGCTGCGACCTGGACGAAGATCGTGCCCGACGCTGTAGATCCCGCAGTGACAAGTGGAGAACCCGAGCTGAGCGGCTGGGAAGCTGGCAATGCTACGGCAGGAGCGCTGGGCGGCACCGCGATGATCGTCACGTCCACACCTGTAGAAGCGGGAGCTGTAGCCGACGTTGACAGAGCCGCCGTTAGAGAGGCAGCCGCGGCAACCACGACCGGCTTCGGCGGCGCAAGCGCCGCGATCGTTACCGCATCGGGATAAACGCGCCGGACGCGCACCTTCGCCGTTCCAGCCCGGTCGATGCCGAGCAGCTGCGCGCTACGCCGCGACAGGTCAATCAGCCGTTCTCCAATAAAAGGTCCGCGGTCGTTGACGCGCACCACCAGTTGGCGGCCGTTCTCGAGATTGGTAACCTCGACATAGCACGGCAGCGGCAGCGTCTTGTGCGCCGCAGTCAGTCCATCCTGATTATAGGGCTCACCATTAGCGGTTGACAGCCCGTGAAAGCCGGGGCCGTACCATGACGCGACGCCAGTGATGTCGTAGCCGCGATCGTCAGCGGGATGATACCAGCGGCCGAGCACTTGATAAGGCTGGCCTATCTTGACGGGGACGGACGCCGATGATGTTGCTGAGCGTGGGGCGATGATCGACGTAGTGGCGGGCGCGCTAACCGGGTGGGTCGTGGCGCAAGCGGCCAGTGCGAACAGGGCAGCTACTGCAAGCACGCGTGTGTTGGCTGTACGCGAGCTAATCATTGTGCGCCGTCCAGCGCATCGCCGAGCAGGGCCACCGACAGCGCGTAGAAGTTAGAGCAGTTGTAATCGAGCAATGCGCGGTAGTTGCCGAATGTCAGATACGCTGCCGTCCCTGCTCCATCGGGCTCGATCAGCGTCGCCTGCAGCGTATCGTCAGCGGGCCATATGGCACCTGCGGCTGCCTTTATACCCAGCGCACGCCACGCGGCGAGGCTGAGCCAGCGGCTGTGCTTCGACATCGGGCGCACGCATGTCGCCGGCACGACCGGGTCGCGCACCAGTTCGCGGCCAAAACCCGCAGGCACTGTCACCCGCATGCCCCAGCGCTGGCCGCGGACCCAGCCGGCATCGCGCAGATACGCCGCGATCGAGGCGGCGACATCGGCGCGTGACGTCCAGATATCGGCGCGGCCGTCGCCATTGCCGTCGGCGGCGTGCGCGAGGAACGAGCTTGGCAGGAACTGCGGCTGGCCCATCGCGCCCGCCCAGCTGCCCTTGAGCTGCGCCCGGGCCGCGCGGCCATCAGCGACAATGCGGATCGCGGCTTCGAGCTCGCGGGTAAACAGGGCGCGCCGTCGCCCGTCATAGGCGAGACTGGCGAGTGCGCGTGGAACATCGAAGCTGCCGGTGACCGCGCCGTAGTTCGACTCCATGCCCCAGATACCGAGGATGACACCGCTGGGCACGCCGGTCTTGGCGCTGATCGACGCCAGCGCCGGGCCGAGATCGGCGGCGACGGCGCGGCCGCGCGTGACCTGGGCAGGCGTCAGGTGCTTATCGAGGTAGCTACTGAATACCGACGGCTGCCATGCGCTGTCATCGGGCTGGGCGCGATCCAGTTCAACGACGCGCGGATCATAGCGCAGGCCGGCAGCGACCGCGTCGACAGCACTCGGCGGCAGACCATCGCTAATGGCTTGCTTTCTGAATCCGACAAGCCAATTGGCGAATCCTGCCTCAGTGTTGGGCTGTGCGGTAGCTGAGGACGGCGCGACCGAGTTCGCAGAAGTACTGGTCGGCAGCGCAGTCGCAGCGATGCTGGGCGCAGGATCGGAGGGCGCGGGTACGATCTGCGTTGAAACAGCGGCGGTGAGCAGCAAGCCTAGGAGCGCGGTGGTCGATGGCACTCTTACTGAATGCCACAGCTCGCGCGTAACCGCCACGCCAAAGCTTGCACCGCGCGTCGACTTATCCGATGACGACGGCTGGACGGGTGGCCGAGTGGTTGAAGGCAGCGGTCTTGAAAACCGCCGTGGGGGAAACCTCACCGTGGGTTCGAATCCCACCCCGTCCGCCACGCAGCAGTTTCAGACAGCCCCAGAGTGTCTCATAGGCGTTTGTTTCTCCTAGGCGCTGATGGAGCTTTTGTCACCATTCAGTGACGCACGCGGGAGATGAT
>CAXTTR010000080.1:0-10059 GCA_964247215.1 uncultured Sphingomonadaceae bacterium | reverse complement strand
GGACCGGGCGATGACCGGATTCGCCCGTATCGCGGTCGTCGGCGGCGGTACGATGGGCGTCGGCATTGCCTATGTCGCCGCGATGGCGGGCAGCGCCGTCACCGTCGTCGAGCCCGACGACGGCCGTGCGGCGGCGATGCAGGCGACACTGCGAGAGGCCGTCGCTTCGGCGATCACGCGCGGCAAGCTGGGCGACGACTCCGGTACCGCGTTACTGGGGAGGATCGCGCGGACCGCCATGATCGACGCGATCGGCGATGGGCTTGATCTCGTGATCGAGACCGTCCCCGAGCGGCTCGAGCTCAAGCTTGACGTGCTCGAACGCATTGCGACCCGCCAGCCGAAGCTGATCGGCAGCAACACCAGCGCACTGTCGATCGACCGGCTGGCGCAGGCGGTGCCCGATCCGGCGATGTTCCTAGGCATGCACTTCTTCAATCCAGTGTGGTCGCTGCCGCTGGTTGAGCTCGTACGCGGCGAGCACACGTCCGATACGGCGCTCGATGCAGCCCGCGGTTTCGTCGGTGCAATCGGCAAGCAGTCGATCACGGTATGCAACGTGCCCGGCTTCGCAACCAGCCGCCTCGATCTGATCGCCAGCCTGGAGGCGATGCGCATGCTCGAGAGCGGCGTCGCCAGCGCCGAAGATATCGACCGCGCCGCGGTGCTCGCCTACCGCCACCCGGTCGGACCGCTGCGCCTGAGCGATATCGTCGGGCTCGACGTGCGGCTCGATATCGCCCGCGTGCTGCAGGCCGCGCACGGCGACCGCTTTGCGCCGCCGCAGCTGCTGATCGATATGGTTGCGCGCGGCAGACTCGGTGTCAAATCGGGCGGGGGCTTCTTTGCATGGCCCACCTGACCTCATTCCGCCGGAGCTGAACCGATGTCATCCGAACTGTTTCAGACGTCGTTATGCGACACCGCCGATCACCACCGCGACCTGCGTGACAGCGTCAGCAAGCTGGTCGGCAGGTTCGGCCGCAAATACTTCCAGAATGTCGTCAACGCGGGCGAACAGCCGTACGAGCTGTGGGCCGAACTCGGCGCGGCGGGTTTTCTCGGCGTCCACATCGCCGAGGAATACGGCGGCGGCGGCGGCGGGCTCGCCGAGCTCAACATCTGCATCGAGGAGACCGCGGCGCAGGGCTGCCCGATCCTGTCGATGGTGATCTCGTCGATCACCGCGCCGATCATCGCTGCATCGGGGTCGGAAGCGCTCAAGCGCGACTGGCTGCCCGGCATCGCCAGCGGCACCCGCAAGATGTGCTTCGCGATCACCGAGCCGAATGCCGGATCGAACACCCACAACGTGTCGACGCACGCGGTCCGGCGCGGCAACGGCTGGGTCCTCAACGGCGCGAAATACTGGACCTCGGACATCGACCAGTCGCAGGCGGTGATGGTGGTGGCGCGCGACGGTGCGCCCGCTGCCGACGGCGCGCGCGCCGGGCTGTCGCTGTTCATCGTGCCGACCGACGCGCCGGGCATCTCGAAAACCCGCATCGACTCGGCGCTGCGTACCAGCGAGAAACAGTGGTCGGTGTTTTTCGACGATGTCGAGGTCACCGCCGACGCGCTGATCGGCGAGCCGGGGACCGGGCTGAAGCAGGTCTTCGCCGGACTGAACCCCGAGCGCATCGCGGCGGCGGCGATCAACAACGGCATCTCGCGGTTCGCGATCACCAAGGCGGCGCAGTACGCCATCGACCGCTCGGTGTGGAAGCACCCGATCGGCGCGCATCAAGGCGTCGCGCACCCGCTGTCGGAGGCGTACATCAACGTCCAGGCGGCGCGGCTGCTCAACGCTCGCGCCGCGCAGCTGTGCGATGCTGGTGAGGATGCCGCCGAGACCGCCAACATGGCCAAGTTTGCCGCTGCTGAAGCGTCGTTGAAGGCGCTGGACCAGGCCATCCAGGTGCACGGCGGCAACGGGCTTTCGAACGAATACGGGTTAACCGATCTCTGGTTCATCGCCCGTCTGCATAAGACTGCGCCCGTCAGCCGCGAGATGATCCTGAACTACGTCTCGACGCACAGCCTGGGCCTGCCGAAGAGTTATTGAGCATGACGCCGACGCCGCTGGAAACGCTTCGCCACCATGCCGCGGCAACGCCCGATGCCCCGGCGCTGACCTTCGAGGGCACGATGCTGAGCTTTGCCGAGCTCGACGCGCGCAGCGACCGGGTCGCGGGCGCGCTAGCCGCCGCCGGTGCCGGTAAAGGCGACCGGGTGGCGATTGTCGCGCGCAACATGCTGGCCCACTTCGAGCTGTATTTCGGTTGCGCCAAGGCGGGCGCGATCCTGCTGCCGCTCAACTGGCGGTTGTCCCCCGCCGAAATCGGCCCGATCCTCGCCGATGCCGAACCCGCGCTGATCTTTGCGGCGAGCGAGTTCAAGGCGGCGCTCGCGTCGCCGGCGCCGGTGATCGAGCTCGGCGCCGGCTATGACGCCTGGCGCGATGCCGCCGGCCCGCTGCTTGATCGCACCCTCGATCGCCACGACCCGGTGCTGATCCTGTACACCTCGGGAACTACCGGCAAGCCCAAGGGCGTCGTCATCAGCGCGCACAACATGTCGTTCCTCGTGCGCGGCGCGGCCGAGCTGTTCGGCTTTACAGCGGCCAGCGTTCACCTGCTCGCCATGCCGCTGTTCCACATCGGCGGTATCGGCTGCGGCATGTGGGCCCTGAGCCAGGGCGGGCACACCGTGCTGCTGCAGCAGCCCGCCCCCGATCAGGTTATCGACAACGTTCGCCGCTACGGCGTCACCCACGCATTCTTCGTGCCTGCGGTCATTCACCAGCTCGTCGACACTCCCGGCATCGATGCGCTGCAACTCACCAGCCTGCAACGTATCCTGTACGGCGCGTCGCCGATCAGCGAGTCGCTGCTCCGGCGCGCCATCGCGGTATTCGGCTGCGACTTCGACCATACTTACGGCATGACCGAGGCCACCGGCACGGTGATCGCGCTGCCGCCCGCCGACCACGATCCCGGCGGTCCGCTCGCGCATCGGTTGCGCTCGTGCGGCCGGCCGCTGCCGTGGATCGAGGTGCGGCTCGTCGATCCGGCAAACGGCGAGCCCGTTGCAACCGGCGAAGTCGGCGAGATCCGCGTCCGCGCCGAAAGTGTCATGCAGGGCTATTGGCGCAAGCCCGCCGAAACCGCCGCGACCATCTCCGCCGACGGCTGGCTGGCGACCGGCGACGCCGCATGGCAGGACGCCGACGGCTACATCTACATCCACGATCGCTACAAGGACATGATCGTCTCGGGCGGCGAAAACATCTACCCGACCGAGGTCGAGAACGCCCTCACCGACCATGCCGCCATCGCCCAGGTTGCGGTTATCGGCGTCGCGCACGAACGCTGGGGCGAAACCCCGCGCGCCTTCATAGTCAAGCACGCGCAGGCGACACTGACCGAGGCCGAGGTGATCGCCTTCGCGCGCAGCCGGCTGGCGCATTACAAATGCCCGACCTCGGTGGTGTTCGTGACCGCCCTCCCCCGCAACGCCTCGGGCAAGGTGCTCAAGCGCGAGATGCGTGACACCACGTGGCTCAAGGAGCATGCATGATCAGCGCCTCCGCCCGGCTGCTGCGCGGCTTCGCGGTCGACTTCCTCACCTGCCATAATCGCGATGCCGCCGCTCAGATCATGGACTCAGCCTACCGGCTGTCGATCGGCGGCCATGTCCTCGATGGCCGCGACGCGAGTTACTTGCCCGCCACCGTCGCACAGCTTGATCAATTTCCGGGCCTGTGCGTGACTGTCCACGATACCATCATCGGCGAAGACTGGGCGGCGATGCGCTTCACCGAGCACGGCGCCTCGGTCAAGCACGGCGGCCGCGTGTCGACGTGGGGCGGCGTTACGCTGTTCCGCATCGAGAGCGGTAGGCTACGCGAAGGCTGGGCCGAGGAGGATTACCTCGCCCGCAAGCGGCAGCTGGCGACAGGGCTGCCTGATCCCGTACCCGCGCCGCATCCCGCCCCATGGGACGGCGTGCCGGTCGCGGCTAATCCCGCGGCGGAGGCGGCAGCGCGTGCTTGGCTTGAGCGGCTGTCCGAGCGCCCGGCCATCGAAGAGATCAGCGCCGAGGGGCCGCGCTTCGCCGAGCTGGTCAGGATCGGTTCGGTAACGGTCAGCACCCTGTTCACCGCCGGACCGCGCGCCGCCTTCCATGCGGTCTGCCGCGGAACCTATGCGGGCGGCTTCGAGGACATCGTGGCCACCGGCCAGACCGCCGTACTAAGGCTTGCCGGTATGCTGACCATCGACGGCGGTGACATCGTCAAGGCGCAGGTCGCCGCCGACCGGCTCGGGCTGTACCGCGCACTGCTGGGTGCACGCTAAGGCCGTCGAGTTGGAGAAATAGCCGTGGGGCGTACGATCATCGACCTGTCGATCTTCCTCGAAAATGACGTGCTGTCCGATCCTCCGGGCCACCGGCCGTCGATCGAGTACATCGACCATAAGCAGTCGGTCGGCGACCTCGCCGGCTTCTTCCCCGACCTGAAGCCCGAAGACCTGCCCGACGGCGAGGCGTGGGCGATCGAACGTATCCAGCTGACCACGCACAACGGCACGCATCTCGACGCGCCGTACCACTACGCCTCGACGATGAACCGCGGCGAGTGCGCCATCACCATCGACGAGGTACCGCTCGACTGGTGCTTCCAGCCCGGCGTCAAGCTCGACTTCCGCCACTTCGCCAACGGCTATGTCGTCAACGCCGCCGATGTCGAGGCCGAACTGGCGCGTATCGGCCACACGCTGTCACCGCTCGAGATCGTGGTCGTCAACACCGGCGCTGGGGCGCGCTACGGCCATGACGACTATGTCGCTTCCGGCTGCGGCATGGGACGCGAGGCGACGCTGTACCTGCTCGAACGTGGTGTACGGGTCACGGGCACCGATGGCTGGAGCTGGGACGCGCCGTTCGTCTACACCGCCGAGCGCTATGCCGCGACGCGTGATGCCGGGCTGATCTGGGAGGGCCACAAGGCCGGGCGCGAGATCGGCTACAGCCACATCGAGAAGCTGCACAATCTCGAGCAGCTCCCCGCCACCGGCTTCATGATCGCCTGCTTCCCGGTCAAGATACGCGCTGCTTCCGCGGGATGGACGCGCGCCGTGGCGATCTTCGAAAGCTAACCCTTTGTCCTCGCGCAAGTCCCGGGCCGTTTTGTGGCATTCGCGTCACAGCAAGCCAGCAAACCGGCCCCGGCACCATGCCGGGCCAACCGGACACTTTACAGCCCCGCACCATGCCAGCCACATCGAGCTCGCCACGGAACGAGCGCGGCGTGTCGACAGGTGTTGAACAGGGGAGTGACAATGACAGGTTTTCAGCCCCGGCTGCTCGCTTCGACCGTGCTTTTGAGTGCGATGCCGCTACCCGCCTTCGCGCAAGCGGCACCATCGGTAGCCGCGGTCGCGGCACCTGCATCTGACGCGGCAGATGCCGAGACGATCGTCGTGACCGGCTCGCTGTTCCGGCGCACCGACACCGAGACGCCGTCGCCGGTCACCGTGCTCAACATCGACGACATCGAGAAGCGCGGGCTGCAGACGGTGCAGGCGGCGATCCAGACGATCAGCTCGAACAACGGTCCGGCGCTGACCAACAGCTTCACCGCCAATGGTGCGTTCGCCGCCGGTGCCTCGTCGATTTCGCTGCGCGGCCTGACGACCAACTCGACGCTGGTGCTGTTCGACGGCCTGCGCGCCGCTTATTACCCGTTGGCCGACGACGGTACCCGCAATTTCGTCGACCTCAACACCATCCCCGACGAGATCGTCGAGCGTGTCGAAGTCCTCAAGGACGGCGCGTCGGCGACCTACGGAGCCGACGCCGTCGCGGGCGTCGTCAACATCATCACCAAGAAGCAGGTCGTTGGCTTCCATGCCACCGCCGAGGCCGGCATCAGCCAGCGCGGCGACGCCGCCAATCACCGCGTCAGCGCCACCTACGGCGTCGGCGACCTCGCCGACAAAGGCTTCAACTTTTACATCAGCGGTCACTACATCGACAGCGCGCTGCTGTATCAGCGCGACCGCGGCTATCCGTACAACACCGCCGACCAGACCGGCATCTGCTACAATGGCGCGTGCGGCCCGAACAATGTCGCCAACGGGGCAGTCAACGGCGGCTTTACAACCCTGTCGCTCAACCCGACTGTCTTCCTCGTGCGCCCGGCAACCGCCGACAACAGCACCGCGCTCGGCCGCTATCAGTTGCTTAACCCGGCTGCCGGTTGCCGCGGGCTGACGCCGTACACGCTTAGCGATGCCGATTATGCGAATAACCCGACCGCGCCGCGCACGGTCTGCCAGCAGGATCTGACGCGCGACTACGGCGTCATCGAGCCGCAGCAGCGCCGCTTCGGCGGCTCGGCAAAGCTTACCGCGCGTGTCTTTGGCGATGCCGAGGCTTATACCGAGTTCAACTATGAGAACAGCTACTCGGGCTATCCGGGAGAGGCCGGCCGCATTCGCGTACTCGCGCCCGCCGGCATCGACTTCCCCGGCTACAGTACCAATCAGGCCACGAGCTACGGCAACACCATCCTGTCACTACCGGTTTACATCTGCCCGCGCGGCACGGTGACCTGCAACGCCACCAACGGCACGCTCAATCCGCAGAACCCGTTCGCGGCGCTTGGTGAGGTCGCGCGCATCGCGGGCCGGCTGCCGAATATCACTGAATTCAATTCGACCCGCAGTCAGGTCTTCCGGCTTGCCGCCGGTATTCACGGCAGTTTCGGTGACCGATGGGATTACACGGTCGACGGCGTTGCCATGGTCAACACGCTCGACACGACAGCAAGCGGTTATATCTACATCCAGCATCTGCTCGATGTCATCGCCGACGGCTCATATAACTTCGTCAACCCGTCGGCGACCAGCCAGGCGACGTTGAATTACCTGTCGCCGACGCAGTATAATCGCGACACATCGCATCTGTACCAAGGCCAGGCGAGCCTGACCAAGGAACTGTTCGAGCTTCCTGGCGGCCGCGTTCAGGCCGCCATCGGCGGGGCGATCCGGTATGAATCGCTGAACGATCCCAGCGGCAACCCCGACTATAACGGCCCGACGCAACGCTATTTCGTGCTCAACGCATTTGGCGCCGCCGGCAGCCGTTACGTCGAATCGGGTTACTTCGAGCTGAACGCGCCGGTTTTCAAGTTCCTCGAAATTGACGGATCAGGCCGCTACGATCATTACTCGAGCGGTCAGAGCAACTTCTCGCCGAAGATCGGCGCGAAGTTTACCCCGATAAAACAGATCGCGATCCGAGGGACCTTCTCGCGCGGCTTCCGGATTCCAAGCTTCGCCGAAGCTGGCGCGCTGCCGACGACCGGCTATGTGACGCAGTCGATTGGCAACCTGCCGCAGAACCTGATCAACCAGCACCTCAACGGGCAGGGTACCGGACCCAATACGTACCTTTCGACTTACAGCATCGGTGAGACAACCGTCGGCAATCCCAACCTGGCGCCTGAGAAGTCACGTAACTTCTCGGTCGGCGCTATTGTCGAGCCGGTTCGCAACATTAGTTTCACCGTCGATTACTATAATATTGTCAAGACCAACGTTATCACCGCAGTGACATTCACCGATGCGATCAACAATTACTATGCGACCGGCGGACTCAGCTACAAGGGCGTGACGATCATACCCGACGAGTTCGATCCCGATCACCCCAACGGGCTGCGCCGCATCGCCTTCGCGCAGGGCAGCTACATCAATGCGAACCGCATCGACACCTCGGGGATCGATGTCGGCGCGCGCGTGCGATACGATATCACACCCGGCGTTCGCCTGAACATGTCGGGCGAAGCGATATACATCTTCAAGCTAAACACCAGCTTCCCCGACGGTCACGTCGAGCATTATGCCGGTACGCTTGGCAACTTCAACCTTACCGCCGGTACCGGCACGCCGCGTTGGCGGGCCAACCTGCAGAGCAGCTTCGAGTTCGGCGACAAGGCGTCGCTGACCGCCACGGCTTATTATACCAGCGGCTACAACTATTCGGCCGAAGATCAGGGCGGCGTCGCCGGCGACTGCGGCCTTGTCCCGCAGAATCAGGACGGGGCCGCCTACCAGCCGTGCGACGTCAAATCGTTCGTCACCGTCGACCTGCACGGCGCGATCAACGTCAACAAGCAGTTCACGCTTTACGCCGACCTGCTCAACGTCGCCGACCGCAAGCCGCCGATCGACGCGACGACCTATGGTGCCTATCTCTACAACCCGGTGGTTGGTGACGCCGGCATTATCGGCCGGTCATTCCGGGTCGGGGTCAAGGTGAACTTCTAAAAGCGGGGCGGGTCCCGAACTGACGCTCGCACACGGAGAACAGCATGCCCGGACCGCTCGACGGTTTACGTATCATCGAAATGGCGGGTATCGGACCAGGCCCGTTCGCCGGGATGATGCTCGCCGATCACGGTGCCGAGGTGATCCGCATCGAGCGGCCGGGAACGCGCGCCGATGCCAAGGACCCGTTGCTGCGGTCACGTCAGGTAATCGCCGTCGATCTCAAGACGCCCGAGGGCATCGCGTTGGTGCGCGAACTTGCCGCCACGGCCGACGGGCTGTTCGAAGGCTTCCGCCCCGGCGTCATGGAGCGGCTTGGGCTTGGACCGGAAACGCTGCTCGGCGACAATCCGCGGCTGGTGTACGGCCGGATGACCGGCTGGGGACAGTTCGGGCCGTACAGCGCCGCCGCTGGGCACGACATCAACTACATCGCGCTCGCCGGCGCGCTGCATGCGTTCGGCCGCGCGGGCGAGAAGCCGACGCCGCCGATCAACATGGTCGGCGACTTCGGCGGTGGCGGCATGATGCTGGCGTTCGGCATGGTCGCGGCGCTGCTCCACGCCGGCAAAACCGGCGTCGGGCAGGTTCTCGATGTCGCGATGACCGACGGCGCGGCGTTGCTGATGAGCTTCGTCTGGGGGCTGCGCGGCAATGGCCTGTGGGACGGCGAGCGCGGCACCAATATGCTCGATACCGGCGCGCATTTCTATGACACCTATGAAACCGCCGACGGCAAGTGGCTGTCGATCGGCTCGATCGAGCCGCAATTCTACGCCGAACTGCGGCGTCTGACGGGACTGACCGGGGACAGCGACTTCGACGCACAGCATGACCGCGCCAGCTGGGGACCGCTCAAGGCGAAGCTGACGGCACTGTTCCTGACGCGCGACCGCGACCACTGGTGCGCGCTGCTCGAGACGACCGATGTCTGCTTCGCGCCGGTGCTGAGCATGGCGGAAGCGCCCGCGCACCCGCACAACGCCGCGCGAGGTACGTTCATCGAAGCAGACGGCGTCGTGCAGCCCGCGCCTGCCCCGCGCTATTCGGTCAACGACACCCGGAAGCCGGTGATGGCCAAACCGGTCGATTCAGCCGCCGCGCTGGCGCGGCTGGGACTGAGCGGCGAGCGCATAGCAGCGCTCGTGACCAGCGGCGCGATCGGCTAGCAGCGTGCGATAGAGCCCAGTATGGAACCGAGCCCTCGTCCTGGCTCAGCGCGGTCCTGTGCTACAGAATACGCGCCGGTAGTTGGTGCCGGACAGCTGAAGTGACAGCTATCTGATCCGGTACCACCGCCGCGACCAGGCTCTCGCCGTGTGCCTTGCCGCGCTCGCCGGGTATGTCGATGCGATCGCCTTTGTTTACCTCGGCGGCTACTTCGTCTCGTTCATGAGCGGCAACTCGACCCGGCTGGCGGTGGGTGTCGCGCACGGTTCGGCGGACGCTGGCGTGGCTGCCGGACTGATCGGAACCTTTGTGCTCGGCGTCGCGGGAGGGTCGCTGGCCGGACACTTTGCCGGCGCGCACCGCCGCGTCGCTGTGCTGCTGCTCGTCGCGGCACTGCTCGCCGCCGCTGCAATGCTCGGCAAGGCGCACGAGCCCGCGGCGATCGCGGTGATGGCGCTTGCGATGGGGGCCGAGAATGCCGTTTTCGAGCACGACGGCGAAATTCAGATCGGCCTGACGTACATGACCGGTACACTGGTCAAGCTCGGCCAGCGCT
>CAXTTR010000079.1:3343-10072 GCA_964247215.1 uncultured Sphingomonadaceae bacterium | reverse complement strand
ATGTAGCAGCGCCGAGCCCGACCGCTCCGGCAGTAGCGATGACGGTACGGCGGGTAATCAGGTCGGCAGGCTCTGACATGCGCGGTCTCCCTTAAGCATTTGACAAATGCTTAAGGGGCAACACGGTTGCTGTTTAAATCGGCGCGCAGGGTCGCAGCGCGACGGCCGCTGATTGACTCAGATTGTCTGAACGCGATCTGCCTGACGCCGGCGCCTCGCCGCGCCGATCAGTCCGAAGCCGGTCAGCAGCATCGTCCAGACGGCCGGCTCGGGGACCGCATCGGGGGTGACGAGCCCGAAGACCACGCCGCTCGGGTTGCCAGCGGCGGTATCGCCGGCGTTGCGACCGCCATAGCCGAGTACGTCGAGCGCGGTCAGGTCGACAACCGACAGGTTCTTGCGCTGACCGGTGCCGATGAAAGCGTCCTGGATGTCGGACGTGCTGCCGCTTGTCGCCCAATCGCCACGGTCGCCGCCGTTGGTGGAGGAGTTGAAGTTGTTGAGGTCGGTCCTGCCGCCGTCGATCGAGAAGTATGCCGCCGAAGTCGACGAGTAGCTTAGCGTGCCGGGAGCCGAGTAGCGGAACAGATCCAGGACCGTGCGGAAGCCGCCGCTGTCGACGCCGCTGATGCGCCCGAGCACTTCATCGAGCTCGTGTGCAGCGACCGCAGCGAAGTCGTAGGTGCCGGCCGCGATCGTGCCGCTGTTGTTGAAGCTGTAGCCCGAGGTGCTGCCGGCAAAGCCGATCGAGCCGTCTGTGCCGGTGCCGCTGCCCGAAATCAGCCCGAGCGCCTTCATTTCGGAAGACGCAATGGCATATTGGCTTTGCCCGGCGGGAGCCGTCGCCGGCAGGCTCGACAGCGCCGTGACCAGCGCGGTGTCCGAAGGATTGCTGCGCGCCGACGCGGTCAGCCAGTTCTTGACCTGGCCGTAGCTGAAATAGCCGTACAGGCTGTCCGAACTGGCACCGACGGCGTTGCTGGGCAGCGCCTGCCCGGCAACAGAGCCCCAGCTGACCGCGACGTTGATGGTGATGGGACTGCTGAACTGGCTCGAATAATCGGCGGCGACGGCGTTGAAGGCGTTCTCGACCGCCGACGCGTTGGCGAGCGAGGTAACACTACCGTCGTAGATAGGCTTGATCGTCAGTGCCGTGACCGCCTGCGGCAGTGCCAAGCCGCTGACAATGTATCCCAATACCGCCCATTTCGATGTCATTGACTGTACCTCGTCACGCCTGAATCCGTCGTCGTTTCGCGACGGGTTATCATCTACACGGCATTTATTAAGCCAATGCCGTGCGGTGGACGATCACGACGGTCCGTTCGGTATTCACGTTGTTACTCAATCGAGAATGCCGCTGCGTCCAGTCGCAAGCGCCGCTAAGACCATTACGAGTACCGTGAGCGGAATCAGCGCCCAAAGCGGGCTTGTGATCAGCAGCCCCGCCGTCGCCGCCCAGACTCCTACCAGCGCCAGTTCGCCGAACGCCAGCGCGATCGAGCCGTTGGCGCGGCGGCGGAAAGCGCGGCGCGGTTGCGGCTTGCCGAAGCGCGCCTGTAGCAGCGCCGTCGTCACCGCCGCGCCGATGCTCGCGCATAGGGTCACGGCACCCGCCAGCGGATCGCGCCACGCGATCGCCAACGCGGCGATAGCGACGACGCTCAGGGGCGGCAGGCACGCCGCGGCGAGCTTGGCCCGGGCTACCGTGACGCGCGCAACCGGGGCGGCGTCGAGCAGTTCGGGCGCATCCTCGGCGCAGACGATGAGCCAGCTCAGACTCGACGCGAGCAGCGCCGCGATGGCGGTGCAACCGGTAGCGATACGCGATAGCGGCAGGCCGCCCAAGCTCTTGGTCACCAGCAGTGCGAACACCGGCAGAAGATACAGCAGCTGCAGCAGCACCTGGGACAGCAGCTCGGGATCGCGCGCCAGCAGGCGCAGCTCCTTGCGAACGATCGCAGCACCGGGCGTTGCACCGAAGCTGACCCTGGCCGGCCGCTGCTTTGCCGTAGTCGACGGCGCTTCGGCGTTGCCGAGGTTGGCCGCGCTGAGGCGGGTGCTCGCCCAAGCCAAGGCAACCGCGAGCGCCACCATCGCCGCCAGTGGCACGAGTGCACCGAATGCCGCGCGCGCGGGCAGGTCAAGCGGCGGCGGCGGCACGTGCTGGACCGCTTGCTTGAGCGCAGCGCGGTAGCCGGGCAGCGCGTTCACCGCTTGCACGGCGATGAACAGTACCGCCCCGAGAATGCCGCCGATAATCTGGAAAACCGTGCGCGCCCGCCGGACACCCAACGTGACAAAAAGTGCCCGCGCCAGCGCCTGCGCGAACGAGGTCGCGATAACCGCGATTACGCTGATCATCACCGTCATGCCGAGCCAGCCGGGATGGCCGACCAGCATCGACGCCAGCACGAAAGGCGTGGTCAGGATCAGATATGGCAGCGCCACCGTCGCATAGGTGCCGACCGACTTTGCCGCGAGGATACGCCCGGGCGGCACCGGTGAAGCGAGCAGCAGATCGAGGTCGGCGCGCTCGCCAAAAACGCGCAGAACATGCGCGCTGGCAACCGAGGTGAACAACAGCAGCATGCCCGCAGCGATCAGCGATACGACCCCAAGCGACCGGCCGTGGCTGGTATCGACATCGCGCAAGGTCCATGCCAGCAGCGGGCCGAGCAGCACCGGGATTGCAAAAACCGCGATGATCGTCAGCACCTGCCGCCAGCGTTTGGTGCTGCCATAAACGCGGTAGGCGAGCCGGATTTCGTGCGCGACCAGCCATGGGAAGCTCGCGGGGCGGAGCGACGGCAAGGCGCGACTTACGCCCAACTCACCTAAACTCACGGCGTCAGCGCGAGGAACAGCTCTTCGAGCGTCGCATCGCCGCTGCCACCGCTGGCGCGCAGTTCGCTCAGCGTGCCCTCGGCGATGAGCTTGCCGGCGCGAATAATGCCGATGCGATCGGCCAGCCGCTCGGCGACTTCGAGGATGTGCGTCGTCAGGATGACGGTGCCGCCGCCCGCGACACGTGTCGTGAGCAGGTCCTTGACCTGCCGTGCGGCACCTGCATCGAGCCCGGTCAGCGGCTCGTCAAGGATGAGCAGCCGCGGGTCGTGGATCAGCGCGCCAGCGAGGGCGACCTTCTGCTTCATGCCGCGCGAGAACGTCTCGCAGCGCTCATCGCGCTTGTCCGACAGGCCGAGCAGCCGCAGCAGTTCTTCGGCACGGGCAGCGGCGAGGCTGCCGTCGACGCGCCACAGCCCGGCGACGAACGCCAGATATTCGAGCGGCGTCAGCTTGTCGTAGAGCAACGGTTCATCGGGCAACCACGCGACCACCGCCTTCGCCGCGAGCGGCTCGGCGAGCGCGTCAATGCCGAAAACGCGGACGCTGCCGAAGTCGGGCTTCTGCAGTCCGGCGACGATGCGCAACGTTGTCGTCTTGCCCGCGCCGTTCGGACCGAGCAGCGCGTAGAGCTCGCCGGTGCGAACCTGCAGATCGAGGTTATCGACCGCGACTTGGGTGAATGTCTTGCGCAGACCGACCACGTCGAGTGCAAGTCCGGTGACTGGCAAGCTGCCGGGTTCGCTCACCGTGTCTGGCTCGCCTGCTGTGCTTTCGATGCGTTACTGTCCGGTACAGCCGTTGGAGCGATGCCAGCCGCCCCGAGCAGCCATTGCGCCGCTTCGGCTGGGGTGCGCTTGTCCTGGTCGCGGTCGACCATGAAGTTCGCCTGCCGCATCGGGCCGATGGCGATGTGGCCGGCCAGCGGCTGCAGCGCCGCG
Organism: uncultured Sphingomonadaceae bacterium; assembly: GCA_964247215.1. Taxonomy (GTDB): domain Bacteria; phylum Pseudomonadota; class Alphaproteobacteria; order Sphingomonadales; family Sphingomonadaceae; genus Polymorphobacter_B. Next base: position 6,284 of record CAXTTR010000079.1, on the reverse strand, counting down.
CGCAGCCGCTGGTCGCGTGCCCGTCCCGGCGCGAGCAGCAGCAGCGCATCATAGCTCGGCAGCGCGCCGCGCGGGTCGGTCAGCGTGACCAGCTCGAGCGCCGCGATGCGCCCGTCGGAGGAGAAAGCGGAGATCACATCGGCGCTCCCGTCAGCCACCGCGCGGTAGATGAACGTCGGACTGTACGCGCGCGCCTGCGCGAAGTGCAAACCGTAACGGCTCGCGACACTACGCCATTCGGGGCGGCTGAGGAACTCGAGGTCGCTGGCAAGATTGAGCTTGGGCGCGACTGGCGCGAGGTCAGCGAGCGAGCCGACGCCGAGCGCCGCCGCCCGGTCGCGGCGCATCGCCAGCGCATAGGCATTCTCGAAGCCGAGCGCGCCAAGGACAATGACGCCGTCGCGGGCATGCAGCTGCTTGGTGAGCTGAGCGCGCATTTCGGCGGCGGGCAGGATGTCGGTGCGCCTGAGGACGTTGGCCCACAGTGTACCGCTATAGTCGACATAGACGTCGATATCACCTGCTGCGAGCGCCCGGTATGCGACTGCCGAGCCGAGGTCGTCACGGCGCGCTGTCGCCAGCCCGGCGGCGTGGAGCCGGTCTTCGATTAGGCTGGCGAGAATGTACTGCTCGGAGAAGTTCTTGGCCCCGATAACGATCGGCCGGCCGCCTGTACGCTGGATGCCTTGGCCTGGCGTTGGAGGACTTGCCGGCCAGAGTGCCACCGCCAACGCGACCACCGCCAGTCCGAGCGCCAGACACGACCGCCAGCGCTGCCGTCGCGCTACGCCCGTCTCGATAAGCGCGAGCAGTCCGTCGGCGGCGAGCGCGAGTAGCGCTGCCGCGCCGCAGCCGACGAGAACGCGGGTCCAGTTCTCGGTCTGAAGACCTGAGAAGATCAGGTTGCCGAGGCATGCCTGCCCGACTGTCGTAGCCAATGTCGCAGTGCCGATCGTCCACACCGCGGCGGTGCGGATACCGGCCAGCATCACCGGCGCGCCAAGGGGCAGCTCTACGATCCACAGCCGTTGTGAGCGCGTCATGCCAATGCCGTCGGCCGCCTCGACGATGCCCCGATCGATGCCGTTGAGCGCGGCGACGCCGTTGCGGACGATCGGCAGCAGCGCGTACAGGCTGAGCGCGATCAGCGCCGGGAAAAAGCCGAGCGCCGGAATATTAAGCCCGGTCAGCCGTCCGGCGCCGAGCAGCAGCGGGTAGAATAGCGCGAGCAGCGCCAGTGTCGGAACGGTTTGGATCAGCCCGGTCAGCGCCAGCAGCGGCGTCCGCGCACGCCTTGACCGCGCCGCCCACAACGCCAGCGGCGCTCCGACAATGACACCCGCCGCCAGCGCCGCCGCGCTAAGCGCGAGGTGCGCGCGCAGCAGGCCGGGTAGCTCGCCGAGCGCTTCGGTAAGCGCGGGGCTCATGCCGCGCCGAGCTCCCGCAAGCGCGCCGCCTGTCGTCGCGGTACAGCGAGCAGTGCCGCAACATCTGGATCGGGGTGCCCCGCCGCCAACGCCTTCGGCAGCGCGTCCGCACGCACCCGCCCGCCACTGAGCACGACGACGCGGTCGGCGAGCAGCAGCGCCTCGGTCATGTCGTGCGTTACCATCACCGTCGTCAGCTTCAGCCTGTCGTGCAGTGCGCGATAAGCGCGGCCGAGGTCGTCGCGCGTCACCGGATCGAGCGCCCCGAACGGCTCGTCCATCAACATGATTTTAGGTCTGGCCGCGAGCGCGCGGGCGATACCGACACGCTGCGCCTGGCCCCCGGAGAGGGTGGCGGGAAGGCGGCCGGCGACGCCTTCAGAGAGCGCGACAAGCGCAAGCAGTTCAGCGACGCGGGCATCGCGTTCGCTACGGGGTTGCCCGAGCAGCCGCGGCACCATCCAGATGTTCTCGGCAATGGTCAGGTGCGGGAACAGCCCGATGACTTGGAACACATAGCCGATCTTGCGGCGCAGCGCGGCGACGGGCTGCGCGGTGATGTCCCCGCTACCGATCTGGACGCTGCCGCTGTCCGGTCGCACCAGCCCGTTGATCGACTTGAGCAGCGTCGTCTTGCCCGATCCCGAACTGCCGACCAATGCGACGAAGCTGCCAGTGGCAATGCTCAGGCTGACATCGTCGAGCGCCGCGGTTGCACCGAAGTGCCGGGTGACGTGGTCAAGCTCGATTAGCGCGCCCGTCACGTCGCCGGCTTTGCCGCACCCGCCTTGGCGACATCGCCGAGCAGCAGCGCCGCGCTGACCGCTGCCGCCAACGCCATCGCCGCGCCGACCAACGCCGCGCTGTGGAAGGCGGCGACCAGCGCGGCACCACGCGCTGCCAGCACGCTGCCGAGAAGCGCGGTGACGATCAGCCCGCCGCCGCGCGCCGCCGCGCTGTTGAAGCCGGAGGCGACCCCGGTGTGCCTGGCATCGACCGAGCTCAGTACGGCGGTTGTCAGCGGTGCCGCCGACGTCGCCAGCCCCGCCGCGACCGCCAGCACAGCGGGCAACACCTGTGTCCAGTAGTTCGCCGGTGCGCCGACGCGCGTCAGCAGCAGCATGCCTGCAGCGACCAAGACCGGCCCGATCGTCAACGGCAGCCGCGAGCCGATCCGCGCCGCGAGCCGCCCCATTCGCCGCGACAGCAGCGCGATCACCAATGGGAACGGCAGCAGCGCCGCGCCCGCTCCCGCCGCTGTGTAGCCGCCCCCGATCAGCACATAGGGCAGCAGCACCGTCAGCCCGCCGAGTGCGCCGTACAGCGTCATCGTCAGCAGCGTCAGCCCGACAAACGCGCGCGAGCCGAACAGCGTCAGCGGCAACATCGCGTAATCGCCGCGCCGCGCCTCCGCCCACACGAACGCCGCGAGCAGCACGATACCCGCGCCGATTGCAGCAAGCGCAACTGTCGAAGCGGCGTGCGCGCCCGCCGACGCGGTCAGTCCCCATGTC
>CAXTTR010000079.1:0-3333 GCA_964247215.1 uncultured Sphingomonadaceae bacterium | reverse complement strand
CCGAGGAACAGCGCTCCCGCTGCCAGTGGCAAGTTGATCAAGAATATCGCCCGCCAGCCGACACTGTCGACGAGCCAGCCGCCCAGCAGCGGCCCGATTGCGCCCGCGCCCGCGCCCGCCGCCGCCCACGTGCCAATGGCCTTGCCGCGCGCCTCGCCGGTGAACGCATTGCCGAGGATCGACAAGCTGTTCGGCATCAGCATCGCTGCGCCGACACCCTGCAGCGCGCGGCCCAGGAAAAACACGGTCAGTCCCGGTGCCAGCGCGCAAACGATCGAAGCGACGGCGAACAGCGTAATCCCCAACAGGAAGACGCGCCGCCGTCCGTACAGATCGCCGAGCGCACCACCCAGCAGCAGCAGCGCACTCAGCGGGAGCAGATAGGCGTTGACCGCCCACTGCATGTCGGCCGCACCGCCGCCGAGTGCCTTGCGGATGGTGGTCAGCGCGACGTTGACAACCGAGCCGTCGATGAACGCCAGGCTCGAGGCGAGGATCGAGGCAGCGAGGACGAGGTTAGCATGCAGAGTGGCGTTTGCGGCGCTGGTCGTGGTCGCGCTGGCCGGGTCGCAAGGTGCAGCGAGCTGTGCGGTCAAGTGCTACTCCCCTGCTATCGTTGTCCCTCTCCCGTAGCGGAAGGTGGAAAGCAAGACACCGCTTCCCTTTCATGACAACGCATGATTTACTTTGACGATGAGAAACATTGCACTCGTCTCGATCTCGCTCCTGCTCGCCACGGCAGCGTCGGCGCAAACCGAGCATTACGTCGCAATTTTCGGTGGCAAGAACGTTGGCCACCTCGATGCGGTGACGACCGGCACGCATACGGTCATAGACTTCAACATCAAGAACAACGGCCGCGGCCCGACGATCGCCGAAACGCTCGAGGTCGACGCGCAGGGACTGCCGGTCGCATGGTCGGTTACCGGCGCGACCACCTTCGGCAGCAAGGTCAGCGAAAGCTTTGCTCGCACCGGCAACGCGGCGAGCTGGACTGATTCGACCGGCAAGGCGAGTGCCGCACCTACTAGACCCGGCCTGTACGTGACGCAGAGCGGCAGCCCGTATGCGCTCGGGCTTTATGCGCGCGCATTGCTCAAGGCGCCGGGGCACCAGTTGGCGGTGCTGCCGGGCGGGATGCTTAAACTCGACCGCATCGACGCGCTGACAATCGCGGGCAAGGCTGGGCCGGTCAGCGTCGACGCGTACACGATCAGCGGCATCGACCTGCAGCCCGAGACCATTCTGCTCGGCCATGACGGCGCGCTGTTCGCGACGGTCGAGCCCAACAGCGTGCTGATCCGCGCGGGATACGAGGGCGAGGAAGTACGGCTGCGCGGGCTCGCCGCGAAGTGGTCGACCGACCGCTATGTCGCGATCCAGCAACGCGTCGCACATCGCTATGTGGGGCCGGTCCGCATCTACAACGTCCATCTGTTCGATCCCGCCACCAGCAGTCTGACCGCACCAGTGTCGGTGCTGGTCAGCGGGCACACTATCGCCGCGGTCGAGCCGCTCGGCACACCGGTCACTCCGGGCGAAGTATCGATCGATGGCGGCGGCGGCACGCTGGTCGCGGGCATGACCGATATGCACGCGCATCTTGGTCAGGATAGCGCGCTGCTCAATATCGCCGCCGGGGTGACCAGCGTCCGCGATATGGGCAACGACAACGCCGTGCTCGCCAAGCTGATCGAGCGCATGGACGACGGCACCATCGGCGGGCCGCGCGTTGTCCGCAGCGGCTTCATCGAGGGCAAGAGCCCGTTCAGCGCCAACAACGGCATTCTCGTCAACAGCCAGGCGGCGGCGCTCGACGCGGTGCGCTGGTATGGCGCCCGCAACTATTGGCAGATCAAGATCTACAACAGCATGAATCCGGCATGGGTGCCCGCGATGGTCAGCGAGGCGCACCGGCTCGGCATGCGCGTCGCCGGGCATGTGCCAGCGTTCTCGACTGCCGACGCGATGATCAGCGCGGGTTACGACGAGATGACCCACATCAACCAGTTCATGCTCGGCTGGGTGCTCGCGCCGGGCGAGGACACGCGCCAACTGCTGCGGTTGACGGCGCTGAAACGCTTCGAGAACTACGACCTGAGCGGCGCACCAGTGCAGCATACGCTGCAGCTGATGGTCGATCACCGCACCGCGATCGACCCGACGCTCGGCATTCACGAACAGCTGACGGAGAACCGCGACGGCCAGGTGCCGCCCGGCGCGGTCGACTATCTGGGTCACATGCCGATCGGCTACCAGCGCAGCGCCAAGAAGGCGTGGGTCGATACCTCAACGCCGGGTGATGACAAGGCCTACCGCGCCGCGTTCGAAAAGATGCTGGCGACAGTCAAGGCACTGCACGACCGCGGCGTGTTCATCGTCTTCGGTACCGACACCGGCGGCTCGTTCACCTTCCACCGCGAGCTCGAACTGTACCAGCGCGCTGGCATGACGCCGCCCGAAATCCTCAAGCGCGCGACGTACGACGCGGCACGCTACCTCGGTCAGGACCAGCGCCTCGGCGCGATCGAGAAGGGCAAGCTCGCCGACTTCTTCCTGATCCCCGGCGACCCGGTGAAGGACCTGAAAGCGATCAAGACGATCCGTATGGTCGTGAAGGACGGCACGTTTTACTTCCCGAGCGAGATATACCCGAACTTCGGGATAACGCCGTTTGTGGAAGCGCCGAAGGTGGCGGGGCCGTAAGGGCTGCTTTAGCCAGACTTGGCGGCCGCCGCCCGCCCCGCTATGGCACCGGCAAATCCCGGGGGCCGGCACGTGTTCACCAATCCAGCGCGCCAGCGTCATCGACACCACGGTTTTGCCCTGATCCTACTTTGCTGTTCGACGGCTGCTCAGCCGCAGGTCGCAGGCACCTCGGTCCCGCCCGCCAACGCCTCCGATCCTGCCGCTATCGCACAGCCAGCAGGGGACGCTGCCGAGCAAGCTTTTGCCCTTCATGCCCAAGCGACCCTCGTCGTGCAGGGCAATCCCGCCTTCCACGCCGCCTTCGCCGGTGACAACAGCCTGCGTGCCCGCGGCGAGACGCGCGAGACGACCGACTTCACCGTGTTCGCCGGAGCGCGGCCGTGGCGCGGCGGCGAGCTGTGGATCAACCCCGAAATCGACCAGGGCTTCGGCCTGTCGAACACGCTGGGCGCGGCGGGCTTCCCGAGCGGCGAGGCCTACAAGGTCGGTAAGAAGTCACCGTATTTTCGCCTGCAACGCCTGTTTTTCCGCCAGACGATCGGTCTTGGCAGCGAGCGCGAAGCCATCGCCGCCGACCAGAACCAGCTCGGCGGCAGCCGCGCGCTCAACCGCGTCGTCGTCACG
>CAXTTR010000078.1:0-10102 GCA_964247215.1 uncultured Sphingomonadaceae bacterium | reverse complement strand
CCCCAACCCTCTCCCGTAAGGACGGGAGAGGGCTAGAAAGGCGGGAGGGCAGAAAGCCCGCATGTTCGCCAGCCTCCGCCCGCTGCTCTTTCGCCTCGACCCCGAGCGCGCGCATGCCCTTACACTTGCCGCGTTGAGCACCGGCCTTACCCCGCGTGCGCCCGCCGACGATCCGATCCTCGCAACCACGCTCGCCGGATTACAGCTCCCGAATCCAGTCGGGCTGGCTGCGGGCTTCGACAAGAACGCCGAGGTTCCCGATGCCATGCTGCGGCTCGGCTTCGGCTTCGTCGAGACGGGCACGGTGACGCCGTTACCACAGGCGGGCAACCCGCGCCCGCGGGTGTTCAGGCTGGCGGACGACGATGCCGTCATCAACCGGCTCGGGTTCAACAACGAGGGGCTGGCGGCGCACGTGGGGCGGCTCCGCAAGCGACAGCCGCAAGGGATAGCCGGGGTCAATATCGGGGCGAATAAGGACAGCGTTGACCGCATTGCCGATTACGTCACCGGGCTTGCCGCCGTCGCGCCGTATGCAAGCTATATAACCGTCAACATCTCGTCGCCGAACACGCCCGGATTGCGCGGGCTTCAAACTGCTGCGGCATTAGCCGAATTGCTCGACCGGCTGAGCGCGGCGGCAAAAACCCACGCCGTGACTGCGCCTGTCTTCGTCAAGGTCGCGCCCGATCTCAGCGGCGATGAGATCGCGGCGGTGAGCGAGGTCGCGCTGGCAAGCAGCGTCGCTGGGCTGATCGTGTCGAACACGACACTTGCCCGCCCGGCGCTGCACTCGACAGCGACCGATGAAGCGGGCGGCCTGTCGGGTGCGCCGCTGTTCGCCTCCTCGACCGAAATTCTGCGCGCTTTCGCCCGCGCCACCGGCGGAAGGCTCGCGCTCGTCGGCGTCGGCGGCGTTGCCAGCGGCGCGCAAGCTTACACGAAGATCCGCGCCGGAGCGAGCGCAGTGCAGCTCTACACCGGGCTGATCTATCACGGCCCGGGGCTGGTCGCGCGGATCAAGGGCGAACTTGCGGCGCTGCTCCGCCGTGACGGCTTCGCGAGTGTAATCGAAGCGGTCGGGGCCGATGCATGAGGCACACTGAACAGCGAAGCCGCTTGAACTGGGAAGCGGCGGCTGAGCCGTAACCCGCGCTTGATCCAAGCGGGCGTCCGGCTATGTTCAGCGTCACGGGGCAGTAAAGGGGTTCGGGTGAGGAATTCGTTCGTGTGGCTGGCGCTGGCTTGCGCCGCACTGTCACCGCTACAGGTCTTAAAGGCTAAGCCGCCGCGCCCGGCGCAGACTGCTCCGGCGGCCGGTCCGGCAGCAAACACATCTGCTCCTGCAACGCCGGCCGCCTCTGCCATGGTCAGCGCCGCCGACCCGCGCGCCGCGGCGGCGGGTGTCGCCATGCTGCGGCAAGGCGGCAGCGCGCTCGACGCGATCGCGGCGACGCTGCTGGCGCTTACGGTTGTTGAGCCGCAATCGTCAGGCATTGGCGGCGGCGGGCTGCTGGTCTATCAGGACGCGGGTGGCAGCGGCCCGGTCACCTTCGACGGGCGCGAGACCGCGCCCGCGTCCGCTAGCCCGGCGCTGTTCCTAACCCCCGACGGCAAGCCGCAGCCGCGCAGCACCGCCATCCCGGGCGGGCGCAGCGTCGGCGTACCGGGCAACGTTGCCATGCTGGCGCTGGCACACGCGCGCTACGGCAAGCTGCCGTGGGCAGCGCTGTTCGCGCCTGCAATTGCGCTGGCCGAGGGCGGCTACGTCGTGACGCCGCGCATGTCGGCGGCGATTGCAGGCAAGCGCGAGGTGCTGGCGCGCAGCCCGGCGGCAGCGGCGCTGTACCTGAGCGCCGACGGCAGTGCGAAAACGGCAGGGACACGGATCGTCAATCCGGCGCTGGCGGCAACTTTGCGCGTCATAGCGGCGGGCGGTCCCGATGCCTTTTATAAGGGGCCGGTCGCCACCGCTGTCGCCCAAACCGTGCAGACCGCGCCGACTAACCCGACCATGATGACCGCTGCCGACCTCGCCGCCTATCAGGCGAAGGTGCGGCCGCCGGTTTGCAGCGCATATCGCGTGTACCGCATCTGCGGCATGGCTCCGCCGTCGTCGGGCGGCACCTCGGTCGCGGCGATCCTCAAGCAGCTCGAGCGCTTCGACCTGAGCGCGCTCGGGCCAGATAATCCGGTCAGCTGGCATCTGCTCGCCGAGAGCGAACGGCTCGCGTTCGCCGATCGCGATGCCTACCTCGGCGACAGCGATTTTGTCGCGGTGCCCGTCACCGGACTGGTCGACCCGGCTTATCTGCAGAGCCGCGGCGCGCTGATCCACGCCGGCAGTACGATGGCGAACGCCAGCGCGGGATCACCGCCGGGCGCAGCGCCCCGCACTAACGCACCCGCCAGCGAGGTCCCGTCGACGTCGAGCTTCGCGGCTGCCGACGCGCGCGGCAACGTCGCGACGCTGACCTCGACGGTCGAGGGCGGTTTTGGCTCGGGGCTGGTGTCGGGCGGCTTCGTGCTCAACAACGAGCTGACCGACTTCGCCTTCGTGCCGAGCGCCGACGGCGCGCCCGTGGCGAACCGCGTCGAAGCCGGCAAGCGCCCGCTGTCGTCGATGTCGCCGACGCTCGTGTACGACCGCACCGGGCGCGTCGTGCTGGCGATCGGCGCGGCAGGGGGCCCGACGATCCCGGCGCAGGTGGCGAAAGCGATCATCGGCGTGCTCGACTGGCATCTGCCGGTGCAGGACGCGATCACCCTGCCAGTAATCATGGTGTTCGACGACCTCGTGCTGGTCGAGAGCGGCCCGCAGGGTGAGCGGCTCGCGGCAATGCTGCCCGCACTGAAGGCGCTCGGCCATGCGCGCGCCGCAGTTATGTCATTGCCGTACAAGGCGAACGGGCTCGAACGTGTCGGTACAGGCGTCAAGGCCCGCTGGCGCGGCGGGGCCGACCCGCGCAGCGAAGGCGTGGCGCTCGGGCTGTGAGCAAGGCGAAGGCCGCGCCGTCCCCGCCGCTCAGCGCCGCCGATCAGGCCGATCGCTGCTCCAACCTCGTTGCGCTGTTTCTTGAACAGGTCGCCCGCTACGGCGACGGCCCCTTCCTGTCGCATAAGGCGGCCGGGCGCTGGCAGGCGCTGTCGTGGAACGCCGCTGCGCGCCGCGTCACGCAAGTTGCCGAGGCGTTGCGCGCCGCGGGCATCCGGCGCGGCGACCGCGTCGTGCTGGTCAGCGAGAATCGTCCCGAATGGTGCATCGCCGACCTCGGCATCATGGCGGCGGGCGCGGTCACCGTGCCTGCCTACGTCACCAACACCGTCGCTGATCACCGGCACATCATCGAAAACAGCGGCGCGGTCGCAGCGATCGTCTCGACCGCCAAGCTCGCGGCGAATCTGATGCCGGCGGTCTACGAGAATGCTGCATGCCGCCTCGTAATCGGCATCGAGCCGCTGCGAAGCGCGCAAGAATCCGGCGTCGTCATCTGTGAGTGGGATGCGTTGCTCGACGTCCAGCCCGGTGACGTGCGCGCTTTGCGGGCGAGCGCGACGGCGACCCGCGCCGACCTCGCCTGCCTGATCTACACATCGGGAACCGGCGGGGCACCGCGCGGGGTGCGTCAGCATCACGGCGCGATCCTGCAGAACGTCGCCGCCGCCTGCGAGATCATCGAGCAGGATTTCGAGCCCGCGCCCGATATCTTCCTGTCGTTTCTGCCGCTGAGCCATGCCTATGAGCATACCTGCGGCCAGTTCACGCCGATCGGGCTCGGCGCACAGATTTTCTACGCCGAAGGGCTCGATAAACTCGCGGCGAACATGGAGGAGGTCCGCCCGACGCTGATGGTCGTCGTGCCGCGGCTGTTCGAGGTGCTGCGGACACGGATCGGCAAAGGCATCGAGAAGCAGGGCGGCACCGCGATCATGCTGTTCAACTATGCGCTGCGGCTCGGGCGCAAGCGCTACGAGCGCGGCGGCACGCTGCCGCTCGCCGACCGCGCCTTTGACGCCATTCTCGACCGTACGGTACGCAAGCGCGTGCAGGCGCGCTTCGGCGGCCGGCTGAAAGCGCTGGTGTCGGGCGGCGCGCCTTTGAACCCCGATGTCGGGCTGTTCTTCGAATCGCTCGGGCTGACCTTGTGCCAAGGCTACGGCCAGACCGAGGCGGGGCCGCTGATCTCGTGCAACCGCCCTAAAGCTCGCGTCAAGATGCACAGCGTCGGCCCGGCGCTGCGCGGCACCGAGATCAAGCTCGCCGCCGACGGCGAAATCCTCGTCCGCGGCGAGCTCGTCATGCACGGCTACTGGCGGAACGATGCTGACACCGTCGCGGCACTCCAGGGCGGCTGGCTGCACACCGGCGACATCGGGCGCTTCGACGCCGACGGCCACCTGATCATCACCGACCGCAAGAAGGACATCATCGTCAACGACAAGGGCGAGAACGTCGCGCCGCAGCGCATCGAGGGTATGCTGACGCTGCAGCCCGAGATCGTCCAGGCGATGGTCACCGGCGACCAGCGGCCCTACCTCGTCGGCGTCGTCGTCCCCGATCCCGAGTGGGCGCTCAACTGGGCGTGCGGGCACGGCATGCCGCGCGACCTCGTCAAGCTGGCGCACGAGCCCGAGTTCCACCGTGCCGTGATGGCGGGCATCGACCGCGTCAACGCCCGCGTCGCACCGCTCGAAAAGGTTCGCCGCGTGCTCATCGCCGACGCGCCGTTCACGGTCGAAAACCAGCAGATGACGCCGTCGCTCAAGGTCCGGCGGCATGTGCTGAAGGAGGTGTACGGCGAGCGGCTCGACCGGTTGTACGGCTGAGCCGCTCGCCTACTGGCTTCGCTCGGAGGCCAGTAAAGATTAAGCTTTCGCTGCCGCTCATTCCGCGTACAATCGATGAATGAGCGGGGGCTCCTTACAACGTGACGGCATGCTGGTCGTCGTCGGCACGCGACCCGAGGCGATCAAACTGGCACCGCTGATCATCGCGTTGCGCGAGCGCGCGCTGGTGCCGGTAACGGTATGCGCGACCGGGCAGCATCGCGAGCTGCTCGACGGGGCGCTAGCCGATTTCGGGCTGGTCGCCGATATCGATCTCAACTTGATGCAGCATGGGCAACGGCCGGAGGCGGTGGTCGCTGCAGCATCGCCCGCGCTCAGCGCCGTCATTGCGGTGAGACGCCCGGCGGCGGTGATCGTGCAGGGCGACACCGCGAGCGCCTATGCGGGCGCGCAGGCAGGAGCGTACGCCCAAGTGCCGGTTGGCCACATCGAGGCGGGGCTGCGCAGCGGCACGGCCGAGCCGTTTCCCGAGGAACTGCACCGTCGCCTCATTGGTCAGCTTGCGACGCTGCACTTCGCGCCGGGCGCGGCGGCACGCGACGCGCTGCTACGGGAAGGCGTTGCTGCTGCTGGCATACAGGTAGTTGGCAATACCGGGATCGATGCGCTCCGGCTGACCACGGCGCGGCTAGCGGCCGACCCGGCGCTGCACCGGCTCGCGGCGGCACAGCTGCCCAGCCTCGATCCGATGCAGCCGCTGCTGCTTGTCACCGTGCATCGGCGCGAAAACCACGGCGCGCGCCTGATGGGGGTCGCCGCGGCCTTGCAACGGCTCGCGGCCGCAGGCGGGGTCGAGATCGTTGTACCGGTGCATCCCAATCCCGCGGTGCACGAAATGTTGGCGACGCACCTGAGCGGCCTGCCTCGTATCCATCTGACGCCGCCACTGTCGTACCTTGCGTTTGTCCTGCTGCTACAGCGGGCATATCTGGTGCTGACCGACTCGGGCGGGGTGCAGGAGGAGGCACCGGCGCTCGGCCGCCCGGTGCTGGTGCTGCGCGCGACCACCGAACGCCGCGAGGGCATTGCCGCGGGTGGCGCGCAGCTGGTCGGGACGAGCGCCAATGCCATTGTCGCCGCGGTCCGGCGCTTGCTCGACGATGCCGGCCACCATTCTGCAATGGCGCAGCTGCGCCTGCCGTACGGCGACGGCTACGCTGCGGGCCGAATCGCAACGACACTCGAGCGCCGCTTCGCCTTAGCCAAGCTCGGCACCGAGATCGCACAGGCGGTCTGAGAAGCCTGGGAAACTCGTCGCGATCGGGCGCGCGTCGTCGACCACGACCGGCCGCCGCGCGTGCAGCCCGAGCACGGCGAAGCTCATCGCGATACGGTGATCGAGCAGCGCCGCCACCGTCGCGCCGCCGGCGACCGGTTCGCCGCCGCCGCCGTGCACGATCAGCCCGTCGGGCAGCTCCTCGACGCGCACGCCGCACGCCGCCAGCCCCGCCGCCATCGCGGCGATACGGTCGGACTCCTTGACGCGCAGCTCGCCGATGCCGCGCATCACCGTGCGTCCCTGCGCGAACGCGGCGGCGGCGAACAGGATCGGATATTCGTCGATCATCGCCGGCGCGAGGTCGGGCGGCACCTCGATGCCGGTCAGCGGTCCGGCTTTCGCCGTAATGTCCGCCACGGGCTCGCCGCCGACATCGCCGCGCGGCACGATCGTCAGGTCAGCTCCCATCATCGTCAGCGCCCGAAGCAGCCCGTCGCGCGTCGGATTGATGCCGACGCCGCGCACCGTCACGCGGCTGCCGGGGACAATCAGCGCGGCGACGAGCAGGAACGCGGCCGCCGAGATGTCGCCCGGCACGGTCAGCCGCTGCGGGCGGAGCTCGGCCTCGCCGGTGATGCCGATCGCGCGGCCCTCGGACGTCTCGGCGAAGCGCAGCTCGGCCCCGAATCCCGCCAGCATGCGCTCGCTATGATCGCGCGTCGGAATGCTCTCGACCACCGTCGTCCGCCCCGGCGCGTTCAGCCCGGCGAGCAGCACCGCCGATTTCACCTGCGCCGAGGCGACCGGCAGCACATAGCGCAGCGGCAGCGCCGGGCAGAGGCCGGTCATCGTCAGCGGCAGCCGGTTGCCCGGTGCCGTGACGAACTGCGCGCCCATCTGCGTCAGCGGCCCCGTTACCCGCGCCATCGGGCGCGACGACAGCGAGGCGTCGCCGATGAACGTCGCAGTTATGCGGTGACTGGCGAGCAACCCCATCAGCAAACGCGTCGAGGTGCCGCTGTTGCCCATGTCGAGCGCCTGCCGCGGCTGCAGCAGCCCGCCAACGCCGACGCCATGGACATGCCAGACGCCGTCCCCGGTACGCTCGATATCGGCTCCCATGGCGCGCAAGGCGGCAGCGGTCGACAGCACGTCCTCGCCTTCGAGCAGCCCCTCGATGACCGTTTCGCCGACCGCGAGCGCGCCGAGCATCAGCGCGCGGTGCGAGATCGACTTGTCACCGGGCACACTGACCTCGCCGTGCAGCGAGCCCCTTGCGCGCAAGCTCAAGCGATATGATGTCGGGGCGAGCGGGGCAGGGCTGGACATGAACCGGGGCGTTTTGACAGCGCCGGGTGCGTGTGGCAAGGCACCGCGCTTGTCCGCGCCGGGCCTGACCGCTCCGGCGCGCCTGACACCATTGCTGCTAATCTGGAGTCGACCCACTGTGGTAAAAGCCGAATGGGGCACCAAGCGTGCCTGCCCGAAATGCAATACGCGATTCTATGATCTGACCGTCGACGAGCCGGTGACCTGCATCGCTTGCGGCAACGAGTGGATGCCAGAGTCGGTGCTGAAGTCGAAGCAGACGCTGCCGTTCGAAGCCGCCAAGCCCGCGCCCAAGAACGAGGATGATGTCGAGACCGCCGGTGACGACGAGCTCGAGCTCGATGCCGCCGAAGACGACGCCGAGGAGCCCGATGTCGACATCGGCGACGACGGCGAGGATCTTGCCGCGGTCGTCACCGGCGACGACGAGGAAGAAGCCTGAGCTGAGCGGGGAGCCGGGCAGACGCGAGACCGCTTGCGCCAGCCCGGCCAACCCGCTAATGCGCTGCCCTTCGCCCGTCCCATCGGGCGAAGCGTCTGGTACGGGGCCTTAGCTCAGCTGGGAGAGCGCTACGATGGCATTGTAGAGGTCAGCGGTTCGATCCCGCTAGGCTCCACCACCCTCTAAAGTAGATATCGTCGGCGGGTATTCGCAACAGAACAGCTGCCTGGCTGCTACAAACGTAGCAGGAATGAGCCGGCGCTGAAGCCTATGGCGATTAGTTCGGCAACTGACGTGTCCCGCTCGCCGCCTTGGTATGTATACCGCTTGCTGACCGAGATCATGCTGCGCGCTTGAATTTCCGTTGAAGATATTGCTCGTCGAAACCGGCAATCCGGCCGAGTTTGGCAATATTGGCGATGGTGAGTATCCCGCCGCGCAGATCCATAATACCCTCAAGACGAAGCTGCCGGAGCACGCGGTTGACATGCACCGGCGTCAGCCCGAGCGCATCGCCAAGAACCAGCTGAGTTAGCGGTAGCTCGAGCTCACCGCCATCGCTGAGGCCGATGTTACGGGCCCTGACGTAAAGCTCGCACATGAGATGAGCGACACGCTCGACACTGTTGCGCCGCCCCATGCTGACGATCCATGCACGGAGCACGCCCTCGTCGACAACTTGCGCCCACCACAGTGCCCGGGTCAGCGTCGGTCGCGTCTCAACCAGATGCTCGAACCTGGCCCTAGGCACGCTGGCAACGCGTGCTTCGGACAGCGTCGCAATGCTGTGATCCATGATGTGCTTTGCCGGCAGGTGCATGTCGCAACAATCTCCCGGCATCAGAAAGGCCGTAATCTGCCGGGTGCCCTCAGGCAGCATCTGATAGCGGCAGGCCCAACCGGAAAGGATGACGAACAGTGGTCCCGACGGATCGCCTTCGCGGATCAGATCGTGGCGCGCCGGGATACTGCGCGCATTTGCGCATTCGGCTTCAAGCAGCTTGATATCGTCGTCCGGCAGCGCGACGTGCGCGCAAAGCTTGGCAACCAAGGCATTGGGCATATCCATTCTCCAGCGCCTATCAGTAACGTACCATAGCGTACACACTTTTCAGTGTGGACTTGATCTAAATTGTCGTGACGGCACTGAAACTTTGCTAGACCTCAATGACCGTTGCATCGAGTTTTCAGGCGTCAGCGGCAGGGAGAGGTTGAGTGCTTCCGCCTGTCCAGACAGGTGACCTTCATGGCAAAGAAGCAGCATAATGATGGTAGCCGGCCAGTTATCAAGGTCGTCGAACCCGACGCGCATGGCCAAGCGGCATTACTGCTGGCCGAGAGCATCCTTCACATTCTGGTAGATTCGTCCGTTCTGACGAATGCGGAAGCGATGACCGTCGTCAGCGCCGCTTCCGAGATCAAGCGCGAGGTCGCGACCGCTGCGGGCGAGTCGATCGGGCGCATGCAACAATCGCTCGATCTCCTGAGCCATATCTCCGCCAGCTTCAGGGCAGACGAAAGAGGCAGGCTTCCCCGGACCGATCCCCACTTTCCACGTCTCGCCTGAGTAGCGGAAGGTTTTGAGCGGACATTGCCTCACTCAGCAGATTGATGGTGTTCGAGGTGAGTTCTGATCCTTGTTCGGTGGCACTCCTCGCCTGCGTGGGGGTGACGGATCAACTTGGACGAGATTGGGTCTAGATCAGCAAGAGCTTTCCTAAGCTTTGGCCAACTCGCCGATCTTCGTCAGCATCGACGCCAGTCCTTGCGTGCGGTTCGATGACAGATGCTTGGACAGCCCGAGCGCGTCTAACTTGGCTTTTACCGCGGCGATATTGATTTCATCCCGCCGCAGGTCCTGAACCAGCAGCAGCACCAGCGCGACGAGTCCCTTGACGATGGCCGCATCGCTGTCGGCAAGGAAGTGCAGCCGGTCGCCGGCCGCTGCCGGGTATAACCAGACCTGGCTGGCGCAGCCGCGGACACGCGTCGCCTCGGTCTTGAATGCCGGTGACATCGGTTCGAGGCTGCGGCCAAGGTCGATCAGCAGACGGTACTTATCATCCCAATCGTCGTCGAGCGCTTCGAATTCAGCTTCGACATCGGCAAAGGTGGCGGGCACGGTCATCGTGGCGGCAGTTGCCCATTGCTGACCCGGTCGTCAGGCAACGCCCGTGTCGTGCGCGCCGCGCAGTGGTCGACAAGCCGAAGTGTCAGCCAGCGCGGATTACCCGTAGGAAATCGGCCCCGTAAGCCTCGAGCTT
>CAXTTR010000077.1:0-10184 GCA_964247215.1 uncultured Sphingomonadaceae bacterium | reverse complement strand
CCGCGCGCTCGCGCACCTCGGGCGAAAATTTGTTCGTCGGCTTGCTCGTCATTGCAGAGGTCGCATGGTGAGAGCGGTCTGTAACAGAAAACCTGCAATGCGATCCCAAAGCAAGGCTGAAAGGACGCCACCCGCAATCGCTAAACTCCCTAGCCGATGGTATCAGCTAACCTATCCGTTGGTGGAGCAGAGGGGGATCGAACCCCTGACCTCAGCAGTGCGATTGCTGCGCTCTCCCATCTGAGCTACTGCCCCACACTGACGGAAGGCGGCCGGTATAGGCGGGCACAACCGTTCAATCAAGCCGCCGATACAGGGTCACGTAAAGCGCCGGATACCGGTAGGCTGGGGCCACGCCGACCGCCCGCACGAGTTGGATCGTGACCGGGACGCGGATGCTATGGCCGCGCCAGATTGTCTGCCAGCGAAAGTTCGCGGGCGGGGTGTCGCTGCCGGTATAGTCGCCAAGCTTGCCAGCGGTGAGATACAGCGCGCCAGGACCGGGGCTGCTCGTTATCAGCCGCGAGCGAACGCCGGCATCGGTGAGCGTCAGCGTACTCGCCGTCCAACGGTCGGTGCAGACCGGGCCGGATGCGGCGGCCAGGGCGGCGCGGGTCAGCGCAGGCAGTTCGACATAGCTGGTGGCGACATCGAGCATGACGAGAAGCGCGATAAGCTTGACAGTGGCGGCGGCGATCAACGTGCGCCGAGGCTCGCGCCGCCATAGCGCAACGGCGACGAGTCCGAGCAGGAGGCACGCGGCGCCAATCGCCGGCATGAACATCCGTGGCTTGGGGTCGGTGGCGATCAGGTAGACCGTGCAGGCGACATTCGCCGCGATCACCGCAAGGACCGGCAGGGCAAGCGCTCGAATACGCCCCTTGGCAGGACCCCGGTTGACCCGGCGCAGCCACGCCAGACCTAGTGCGGCCAGCAGGAAGTCGAGTCCGTATGCCGGATTGACGAACAGGTTCAGCCATGGGTCGATCGCCCAATGCAGCCGTAGCGGACCGGCTCCCGACCAGCGGCGCATCAGGCTGGCGTTGAGCGGCGCGCTGGTTCCTGGCGCGGTGCCCCCGGCAAGGTCGTTCGAGGCAATCTCGATGTGCCGAAGGTCGATGTGCATGCGGTAAAGCGGATCGCCGGTGGCCGCCCAAAGCATCCATTGCTCGGGTAACCATACCGCGGCGAACCCAGCTGCCAGCCACACGTAAGCGGCGCGGCGCGGTCCAACCCCGGCGCTGAACGCCAGTGCAAACAGCAGCAATAAGCCGAGCCCGGTTTCGCGCGTCGCCCATGCCAGCGCCGCGGCGGCTCCGGCGGCGAGCAGCCAGCCGCGCGCGCCGTCGCGGCCGAACCAGAACGCCCATAGCGCCGCCGACCAGAACAGCAGTTCGGGCAGGTCCGCCGTCAGCCGCGTCGCGGCGCGCATCGGCTCGGGCGTGGTCAGCAACGCGAGGCAGGCGACTGCCGCCACGGCGCTGCCGAACTCGCGGCGCGCGGCCCAGAAGTTCACCGTGAGGACCGCGACCAGCGTTGCCAGCCCGGGCAGCATCAGCGTCGCGCGCGACAGCCCGAACCAGCGGATCGCTGCTGCCGTTGGTGCCACCACCGGCCAGCGCAGCGCCCAGTGATTGGTGCCGGGCACCGGACCGTGCGCGGCCCACGCCTGCGCCGCTTCGAGATAACGGCCGTCGTCCCAGTGCCCGCCGAAATAGCCGAGCGGATTGACGGTCAGCAGCAGCGCGGCGACGGCCAGGACCAGCCCGAATGGCAGTATGTCGCGCGAAAGGCTGAGCGCTGGCGCCGTTGCGACAGGCACAGCGTTAGCTGAAACCGCCAACTGACCTGCTCCACGACGTGATCGATGCAACGCTGATGCCCCGCGAGGAGTGCGAATCTCTCCAAGGTTTTCCGCGGAACTGAACCCTCGTGCCGGTGCGCGGCAAGCCCGCCGCCGACGGCCCGCGCTACAAGGCACTCGGCAATTCGATGGCGACGACGTGCATGTGGTGGATCGGCCGCCGCATTCAGGCGAACCTCGATCTAGCGGCCGACCTCGGCGACCTGATCGGCTGACCTACGAGCCGTGCTGCTTGCGGTCGGCCGCGTCGAGCACCCGCTGCTGCCACGCGTGGTCGCAGCCCATCTTATGCGCCTGTTCGTAGCTCGCGCCCGCCTTCGCCATGAGTTCCTTTCCGTCCTCGCACAATTCTTCGGGTGCCGCCGGCGGTTGCGGCGGTCCGGGGAACATCAGCGCCAAGGCGACGAAGGCGACGACCGTCAGAATAATCGATTTCATCCCACCAGCTCCGCGATCGCCTGTTGCCCGTCGAGGTAATCGTTCCACCACTGCAGCATTATGCGGAGTCCGGCAAGATACTCGGCCGCGTTATACGCGCCGCGCACCTTGTCCTCCTCGACATGGGCAAGCTGGCGCTCAATCCAGTCCCGGTTGAAGCCCTGCTCGTTGAAGATCGTCGAGGCGGTGCCGCGAAAGCCGTGTACCGTCAGCCGCGAGTGATATCCCATGCGGCAGAGCGCGAACAGCATCGTGTTCTCCGACATTACGCTGTTGCCGTTCGCCTGCGGGAACAGATGGCCGGTCCGGCCCGACACCGCCCCGATCCGGTTGAGCAGCGCGACGATCTGCGGCGTCAGCGGCACGAGGTGCTCGCGCGTCATCTTCATCCGCGCGGGCGGGATGCGCCAAAGGGGGTCGGCAGTATCAAGCCCCTCGAACTCCGACCAGTGGGCGAACCGCGTCTCGACCGTACGCACCATCGTGCGTAACGTGAAGGTCAGCGCCAACCGCGTCAGCAACTCGCCGTCATAGCGGTCGAGGTCGGCGAGGAAGCCGGGGATCTGTGCCGGAGTCATTTTGGCACGGTGCTTGACCGGCTTCTTCGGATTCAGCGCGCGCCCGAGGCCAGTCGTCGGATCGGTCGCCGCGAGCCCGGCGGGGATGGCGAACTGGAACACCTCGCTGGTGTAGTTTTCCAGTCGCCGAACGATGTGAGCGCAGCCGCGCGCCTCGACCTTGCGCAGCACGGTCAGCAACAGCGGCGTGTCAATCGCCCTCAGCGGCAGCGCGTCGATTTCGCGGAACAGGTCCGGCTCGATCCGCCGCGTGACATGGCCGAGGTAGCGCGGCGTCACCGTCCCGACCCGGCCTGCAAGCCACGTCCGTGTCACCGCCTCGAAGGTCTGCTGCGTCGCCGCGACGGCGGCGTCCTTCTCCGCGCGCGCCGCCGTCGCCGGGTCACGCCCGTCGGCAAGCATCGCGCGCGCCGCGTCGCGCCCGCCGCGCGCATCGGCGAGGCCCACCGCCGGGTAGACCCGAACGCGAGTGTCTTCTGCTTGCCCTCGAACCGGTACGCCAGCCGCCAAAGTTGGAGCCGCTGACCTCGACCACCAGATGCAGCCCCAGACCGTCGCTGACTTTGTACGGAGACGCTGCCGCCTTCAGACTGCCGATTCGATATACCGAGAGCGCTTTGGAAGCCATGTTGGTATCTCCTGCGCGCCCCGTTTTCGATACCAACAGAAAGACCAACAATTTGCTGGTACGACTAGGCACGGGATGGCACGCATGGTTAGTTGAACAACTGATTTTAATAGCGTCGAAAGTTGACTTGGCACGCTTTGGGACGCATTTACACCGACCGCTGGATGCCCCGCGAGGATTCGAACCTCGATTAACAGAGTCAGAGTCTGTGGTCTTACCTTTAGACGACAGGGCAGCGCGGCGTGGCTCCCGATTAGGCATCGGCGCACGGGGTGTCAACGCGTTGCTGGGTCTGCTAACACCGTAACAGGTGCGGCCGCTGCATAGTGCGGCCGCGATGAGAGACGAGGCAATGCTGATGCCAATGCCAGCCCCGGTGCGCCGGGATGCTGGTCCGGCGCTTGACGGCCGCCGGGCCGAAACCGAACCGCGTCCCCGGCCGGGCAAGCGCGTCTATGGCGCACTCGATCTTGGCACCAACAATTGCCGCTTGCTGATCGCGCGTCCGGGCCCCGGCGGCGGCATGACCATCGTCGACGCGTTCTCACGCGTCGTGCGGCTCGGCGAAGGGCTGATGCAGCGCGGGCGGCTGTCCGACGCGGCGCAGGACCGCGCCGTCGAGGCGCTGTCGGTGTGTGCCGACAAGCTGGCACGGCGCGGTGTCTGGCTGACGCGCAACGTCGCCACCGAAGCCTGCCGCCGCGCCGCGAACGGCGCAGCCTTCGTCGACCGGGTGTACGCCGCCACCGGCATCGCGCTCGATGTGATCTCGCCTGCCGAGGAGGCGCGGCTGGCGGTGCTCGGCTGCCAGTCACTGATCGACCCAGCGGGTCCGCCGGCGCTGGTCTTCGACATCGGCGGCGGCTCGACCGAGCTCAGCCTGGCGCGGCGCGGGCCGCTTGGCGATGCCGACATCCTGTGCTGGACGAGCGTGCCGTGGGGTGTCGTCAGCCTTGCCGAGACCGAGCCGCTCGAACAGGCACCGGGCGAGCGCGCTGCTGCTTACGGGCGGATGCGGGCGCGCGTCGGCGAGCACCTCGGGCGCTTCATCGCCGCGGTGCGTGCGGCGCATCCGGGGCCGCTGCAGCTGCTCGGCACCTCGGGGACGATCACGACGCTGGCCAGCGTCGAGCTCGGGCTGCCCGCTTACGACCGGCGGCTGGTCGACGGCTGCACCGTCAGTGTCGCGTCGATGCGCAAGCTGTCGACGCTGCTCGCCTCGCAAAGCCCCGCCGAGCGCGCCCACGTCGGCTGCATCGGGCGCGACCGTGCCGATCTGGTCGTGGCGGGATGCGCCATCCTCGCAGCGATCCTCGATGTCTGGGGCGAGGACGATGTCCGCGTTGCCGACCGGGGTATCCGCGAGGGTATCCTGCGGACGCTGATGGGCCGCGACGGCGCGCGGTTTACGTGAGGATGCAGCTTTGGATGGGTGCGTCGTGAGCGTACCGTCGGGCAGCGGCTCGGGGCGGTCGCAGGGCGGGAAAGTGCGGGTCAAGACCGCGCGGCGGCGGACGAGTTCGTCGAACCGCTGGCTCGAACGCCAGTTGAACGACCCGTATGTCAAGGCCGCCAAGGCCGCCGGTTACCGCAGCCGCGCCGCCTATAAGCTGCTCGAACTCGACGAGCGCTTCGGCCTGTTCGCGCACGTCGACCGCGTTGTCGACTTGGGCGCGGCACCTGGCGGCTGGTGCCAGGCAGTGCTCAAGGCGCGGCCCAGGGCGCACATCGTCGCGATCGACCTGCTGCCGATCGAGCCGATCGCGGGTGTCATCATTTTCGAGAAAGACATCCTCGACGACGATGCCGACGAGGTGCTGCGGACCGCGCTCGGCGGCGATGCGCAGCTGGTGCTGTCCGACATGGCGGCGAACACCGTCGGGCATAAGATGACCGACCACATCCGGACGATGGCGCTGGTCGAGACCGCGCTGGCGTTCGGTGTCCAGGTGCTCGCACCGGGCGGCGCGTTCGTCGCCAAGGTGCTCGCGGGCGGTGCCGATCAGGGCCTGGTGGCAGAGCTGAAACACTGGTTCACCACGGTCAAGCACGCCAAGCCGCCTGCCAGCCGAAAAGGGTCGTCAGAGTGGTATGTCGTGGCGCAGGGGTTCAAGGGACGCGCGCCAGTGGTCAGTCTCGCCGAGCCATCCTAAGGCGATTCTAAGTTTAATCCTTTCGAGTATAAATCCTGAACGTTCCGAGCGGGTTGCGAGAAATCTCACTGCAACTTTCTGTCGATGCACCGGTCGAGATCGCGGCGGCGGCGCTCAACCTGCCTGCTAGGCCTGTCTCGTCCAAGCTAACCATCTTTCGTCCATTCATACCTCAGTATAGTAACCAAACAGGCGCATTGTCAAGGCCACAGTTCACGTAGGTCGTCCGGCGTGTTGATGTTGGGAATGGCAGCGATCAGGTCGATCGCCTCGGCTCCGGCGCTTCGGGCCCATCGGCCGATCGACCGGTCGCCGGCCGTCGCGAGATGGTCCTCGAGCGCGGCGGCGAGGTCGACCGGCCATCGTCCGACGATCGGCATACCGCGGACAAACGCCGGATACGGCCCGGTGAGCTGAACGAGCAGGTCGACAGGCAGCTTGGGAGTATCGCAGCCGGCGCTGAGCACGTGCGTGAAGCCGTGCGACCGGGCGTGGTGGAGCGCGGCGTTCAGTCCGCCAAGGGGGCCGAGGTCGGGGGCAGGGCGGTCGGGGATCGCCGCAACATCGAACGCGGCGACGCTTTCGCTCGACCGTCCGCATACGATGACCGCAGCGCACTGCGGATGCAGCGCCGCGATGACGTGCTCGATCAGGGACCGGCCCGCGTAGGTGGCGAGCGCTTTGTCCGAGCCGAAGCGGCGGGACCGGCCGCCGGCCAGGACGGCACCCAAAACTTTAGCCAAGCGAGCGCGTCATCATATCATACACCCGCCGCCCCAGCGCAAGCTGGGGCCCATCGTCGGGCGAGTGCGTCCCCTGCCCGGAGATGGGCCCCAGCTTGCGCTGGGGCAGCGGGTGTCTTTGGCAGGCCTTGTAGTTGCCGAACACGAAGCTGAATCCTCCTCTTAGGGTTGCGCTACGCGCATCACTCAAGCTGTCACGTCTGCCCGCGCCTGGCATCGCATGCGCTCTTCCCCCACGAACACCTCGAACCCGTCGTCGCGCGCCACGCCGATCAGCACCAGCCCCGCCGCTTCCGCCATGCGGATCGCCAGCGCCGTCGGGGCGGATACCGCGACGATCGCGCCCGCGCCGATGTGCGCCGCTTTCTGCACCAGCTCGACCGACACGCGCGAGGTCAGCACGACGATGCCGCCCGCCGCGCCGATCCCCGCGCGGGCCAGCGCGCCCGCCAGCTTGTCGAGCGCATTGTGGCGGCCGACGTCCTCGCGCAGGCACACCAGCCCGGCTTCGCGCGTCCACAGCCCGGCCGCGTGAACGGCGCGCGTCGCGTCGCCGAGCGGCTGGTTGCCGCGCAGGCTCGCTGCCGCCGCGGTAATTTCGTCTGTACTGAAGCTGCTCGCGGCGACACGCAGCGGCAGGCGCACCGCCTGTGCAAGGCTCTCGACACCGCACAGCCCGCAGCCGGTCGGGCCAACGATCGCGCGTCGCCGCTCGCCGAGCTGCGCGGCCAGGCCCGGCGCGAGCCAGATGCGGCACTCGATGCCGTCGGCAGCGGCGACGATCTCGACATCGCGGATGTCGCCCGCGCTGGCGATGCCTTCGGTCAGGCTGAAGCCGATTGCCAAGTCTTCAAGATCAGCGGGGGTCGCCATCAACACCGCATGCGTCGAGGCGTCATAGACCAGCGCGACCGCGGTCTCCTCGGGCACGGTTCGGCCGCCCGCTGTCGAAACGCCGTGCCGGAAGGCCAGCCGTGGCGCGGAGACTGCGGGCGAAAGCGCTTTTACGCCGCCACCTCGCGCGTCTGCAGCGCCGAGCGCGTCACCTTGACCGGGATCGCCTTATACGCCGGGGTGTGCGCCTGCTTGTCGTGATGCGACAGCGGTACCAGCGGGTTCGCCTCGGGGAAATACGCGCCGATGCAGCCGGCTGGAATGTCGTACGGCACGATCCGCAGCTGGCGGACGACGCGCGTCGTCTCGGGCTCGATCACCGTCGTCAGGTCGACGAGTTCGCCGCTTTCGAAGCCCAGCGCGGCGATGTCGGCCTCGTTCATGAACACGATCATGCGCGTGCCCTTCACGCCGCGGAAGCGGTCGGTGTAGCCGTACACCGTGGTGTTGAACTGGTCGTTCGAGCGCAAGGTCGACAGCTGCAGCACACCGGGCGCATCATGGCTCGCGACGTGTCCGGCGAACAGCTGCGTCGGCAGCAGGAAGTTCGCCTTGCCCGAGCGCGTGTTCCACTTGCGCTCGCGCGCCGCGACCGGGCGCGTCATGCCGCCGGGGTTGAACATCTTGGCGTTCAGGCCCGCGAACGTCGCCGGGAACGTCGCCTCGATCGCATCGCGGACCTTGCCATAGTCGCCGACCCAGTCGTGCCACGGCACCTTCGGGTTGGGGTCGAGTGCCGCCTGCGCGATGCCGGCGACGATCGCCGGTTCGGACAGCAGCATCGGGCTCGCCGGCTTCACATGCCCGCGCGAGCCGTGGAAGTGCGCGAGGCTGCTCTCGATCGACACCGCCTGCGGACCGCTCGACTGCTCGTCGATCTCGATCCGGCCGAGGCACGGCAGGATGAACGCGACTTCGCCGTGGACGACGTGGCTGCGGTTCAACTTGGTCGCGATCGCCACCGTCAGGCGCAGCTTGCGCCATGCTGCCTCGATGATTTCGAGGTCGGGGATGGCGCGGGTGAAATTACCGCCGAGCGCGACGAACGCCTTCACCCGGCCGTCGAGGATCGCCTCGCAGGCGGTCACGGTGGTGAAGCCCTCGTGGCGCGGCGGCTCGAAGCCATATTGCCCGGCCATCAGGTCGAGCGGCACCAGTTCGGGCTTTTCAGTGATCCCGACAGTGCGCTGGCCCTGGACGTTCGAGTGGCCGCGGATCGGGCAGATGCCGGTGCCCTGCTTGCCGATGTTGCCGCGCAGCAACAGCAGGTTGGTGCACATGTGGATGCCCTCGACGCCCGCGACGTGCTGCGTCAGCCCCATGCCGTACAGGATCATCGACGCGTCCGACTTGGCGTATTCGTCGGCGACGCCTTCGAGCGCGGCGCGGGTCAGCCCCGAGACGCGCTCGATCTCGCTCCACTGCGCGGCGCGGCACCAGTCGGCGAACGCCTCGAAGCCGTGCGTGTGCTCGGCGATGAAGTCGTGGTCGAGGACACGGCGGTTCTTCCTGCCAGCGGCGACCGCCTTGATCGCGAAGCCGCCGTCGCTGTGCGTTTCCGCCAGCAGCGCCTCGCGG
Organism: uncultured Sphingomonadaceae bacterium; assembly: GCA_964247215.1. GTDB lineage: Bacteria > Pseudomonadota > Alphaproteobacteria > Sphingomonadales > Sphingomonadaceae > Polymorphobacter_B. Next base: position 1,308 of record CAXTTR010000077.1, on the reverse strand, counting down.
TCGGTCGGCCCCGCTTCACCCGCGGCGACCGCGGCGTCGTCGGCCTCGATCAGCGCCTTGCAGACGCCGGTCAGCGCCGCAATGTCGCCGCCGACCTTGACCTGGTGGATTGCTTCCGAGATTATCGTCTCGTCGCCGGTCAGCATCTCGGGCGGCGACTGCGGGTTGATGAAGCGCTCGAGCCCGCGCTCGCGTAAGGGGTTGAACGCGATGATCTTCGCGCCGCGCTTCACCGCGTCCTGCAGCTGGTGCAGGATGCGCGGGGCCGACGTCGCCGGGTTGTGCGCGATGTAGAACATCAGCGAGGTCTGTTCGAAATCCTGCAGCGTCACCGTGCCGACCGACACGCCCAGGCTCTGCGGCAGCGCCACCGAGGTGCTCTCGTGGCACATGTTCGAGCAGTCGGGCAGGTTGTTGGTCCCGTACAGCCGCGCCAGCAGCTGGTACATATAGGCGGTCTCGAGCGACGCGCGGCCGCTGGCGTAGAACACCGTCTGGTCGGGATCGGCGCTGAGCGCCCGCAACTCGCGGCCGATCTCGGCGAACGCATCCGCCCACGTCACCGGCACATATTTGTCGGTGGCCTTGTCCCAGCGCAGCGGCTGCGTCAGGCGGCCGGCCTCCTCGAGGTGATAGTCGTGCCAGGTTTCGAGCTCGGCCATACTGTGCTTGGCGAAGAAGTGCTCGTCGACGCGCGACTTGGTGATCTCCCACGCCGTCGCCTTGGCGCCGTTCTCGCAATATTCGAACGGCAGCGGCTTCGCCGGTTTGCCCCAGGCGCAGCTGACGCACATATAACCGTCGGGCTTGTTCTGGTGCATCATCGTCTCGGCCCCGACGACCGGCACGCTCTCGCGCACCAGCACCTCGCCAACCGACTTGAGCGAGCCGTAGCCGCCTGCCGGGCCCTTGTACTCGTCGAACTTGGGATGGTTCAGGGCATCGTTCGACATGGATCCTCCGGCGGGAGTCGGATTGCGCTGCTAGTGTACTTGGTAGCTGGGGATCGGTTCCCTCGACAAGCTCGGGATGCATCGTGGAGTGCTTTCCGAAGAGTTGAACTGGCTGTGGTTGACCTAGAACCCGTTGCCCCAGCGCAAGCTGGGGCCCACCGCCGGGCAGCTCACGCTTTCGCCCGGAGATGGGCCCCAGCTTGCGCTGGGGCAGCGGAGACAGGTTGAGGGTTTAGGTGTTCCGGTCGGGCAGCAAGCGGCCTAGGTTCACGCCATGATCAGTCGTTCTCGCGATTCCAGCTTGTGCCGCATGGCGATTGTCACGGTGCTGCTCGTGGTGCAGTCTGCTATCGCC
>CAXTTR010000076.1:0-10254 GCA_964247215.1 uncultured Sphingomonadaceae bacterium | reverse complement strand
CCCTAAGACAGTGCTCTACCAGGCTGAGCTACGCCCCGACACGAGGCGAGGGCTATAGACGCGAGCGCCAGCCGGTGCAACGCCGGATTACGAGCGGCGCAGCACCGGGCAGGGCGGCAGCTGCGCCCGCCGTGCCAGTGCCGCGGTGTCTGGAGCCGTTAAACGCAGTGCGCCCGGCAGCCCAGCGAAGCTCAGCCGCACCGGCCGCCGCAGCCGCTGTTCGGAGACGGGGCTGCCGCTGCCGAACAATGCCGCGGCGCTTGCCGGACAGATCGTGTCGATGGTACCGGCGAACTGCAGGCTCCCCGCGCTACCGGGCACGGCAGTCGCCGCCAGCGTCAGCACTTCGCCGCTGGCGTCGGCCAGTGTGAGCCGCCTGACTTCGGCAGTGCCGCCCGCCGCCCAGCCCGCGAAGCTGCGCAACGGCTGGCTGCCGGTCACGGTAACGTTGGCGTCAAGGCGGAGCGGATCGCTGCCTGCCAGCCGCACCTCGGTTCCCGCGACGACCAGCTGCGCCTGTGCCGGCAGCGTCGGCACGCTGGCGTTGGCCGGCGCTGGCTGCAGCTCGCGGACGTGGGTCTCGAGCCGGGTCGCGGTCAGCATGCCCGGGAACAGCCCGATGCTGAAACGCGGGTGGTCGAACACCGTCGACAGCCGCTGCAGCCGGGCGCGTTCAAGGTGGACGCTGACCAGCGCCGCGGGGGCATCGATTGCCGCCGTCGCCGCGCTCCGTAGCGGCGGCACCGCCAGCCGGAACCGAACGCCGCTGAGCCGGACGACGCTGAGCTCGGGATGCCATGGCCCCCGGTCGACCGTTGCCGCATTGGCCGTGACACTGGCGGTCAGCCCTGGGTCGTCGACGGTGACGCTGGCGGCATCAATGCTGGCGGCGACGCGGTACGGGAAGCCGGTAATCGTCACCGCCCGCCCCGGCAGCATCCGCGCCACATCGCTACGTAGCCGCTCGGCATAGGCCGACCACAGCCAGCCATAGCCGAGTACCCCGATCAGCAGCGGCAAGAAGGTCGCCCACAGCGGCACCCGCCGCGGCGAGCTTCGAGGGGGCGAGCTAGGCGACGGTGTTGATGGCGGCATGAACCTCGTTCTCGATTGTGTCGCGGTCGAGCCCCGGCGGAATGGCGGGCAGGAACCGCAGCGTTATGATGCCGGCGTGCTTGACGAAGCCCGGCGGCCAGCACCGCGCCGAGTCGAGCGCGACGGGTACCAGCGGCAGCTTCAACGCACGGTACAGCCCCGCGAGCCCCGGCCGCAGCGGCGGTCTGGTGCCCGGCTTTGCCCGCGTGCCTTCGGGAAAAATCACGATCGGGCGTCCAGCGGCCCGCGCCGCCTGCGCCGATCGCAGCATCGCCCGCAGCGCCACCGCCGAACCGGCCCGGTCGACCGGGATCACGCCGTGCCGCCGTGCCGCATAGCCCCACACCGGGATGTTGAGCAGCTCGGCCTTGAGAACCACCGCCGGATCGTCGAACAGCCATAATGTCAGGATCGTCTCGTACGCTGCCTGATGCTTGAGCGCGACGATGACGCCGCTCTGCGGAACCGTGCCCTCGATGCGCAGCTTGATGCCGAGAATGATGTCGGTGGTCAGCAGGAACCAGCCCGCCCACAGTCGCGACATCCGGTTGATGGCGCGCGGCGAGATCAGCGAGGCCAGTGCCGCGACGATCACCAGCGGCACCGAGCCGATGTAGAAGAACAGCGCGAAGACGATACTGCGCAGCACCGCTATCATAGGCCGAACAGCAGCGCAGCGCGGCGGATCAGAAACTTCGTGTACTCGCGCCCGACGCTCTCGACGCCGATGTCGACCTGCACGGCGTCGGGCAGCAGTGTGATCGACACCGGCAGCCGGGCGCGAAACTCCTGCTCGGCACGTCGCATGTGGACCGTCGAGGTCACCAGCCGCAGCGAAGCATAGTGATGGTTCGCCAGCCACGCCGCGGTCTCGCTGGCGTTCGAGCGCGTGTCGGTCGCCTGCAACCCGAGGTCGACATGGCTGCCGAACAGCGCTCCGGGCACCTCGACCGCCGCGGCGAGTTCGCGCTTGTCGATGCGCGGCCCGACGCCCGAGATCAGCAGGCGTTTCGCCGAGCCGTGCTGCAGCACCTCGATGCCGCGCGCCAGCCGCCCCGGTCCGCCGGTCAGCACGACGACACCGTCCGTTCGCAGCGATAGCGGGGCCGCGCCGGGCAGCGTCAGCGCGAACCACACCAGTCCGCTAAGCCACAGCAGTGCCAATGCCGCGATCAGCCGGATCAGCGTACTAGCCAGCCGCCCGGACCGCCGGGCTGAGCCGGTCCGGGCCGGGCGTGCCACCTTACATCTCGCCGCGCTGTCGGCGGAGCGCAAACCACTTTGCGACGTTGGCATTCTGCGCGGCGAGCGTCGTCGCGAACACATGCCCGCCGCTGCCGTCAGCGACGAAGTACAGCGCCTTGGTCGGGGCCGGGTCGAGTACCGCGGCGATCGCATCGCGCCCCGGATTGGCGATTGGGCCCTTCGGCAGCCCGGCACGCAGATAGGTGTTGTAGCCGTTATCGGTGTCGAGCTCGGAGCGTCTGATGCGCCGCCCGAGCGGTCTGCCCAGGGTCACCGGATAGATCACCGTCGGGTCGGCGTCGAGCTTGACGCCCTGCCGCAACCGGTTCGAATACACCCCCGCCACCATCCGGCGCTCGGCCGCGGTGCCGGTTTCCTTCTCGACGATCGAGGCCAGGACGATCGCCTCGGCTGGCGACTTCACCGCGGTCGCGCTGCTACGCTGTGCCCACAGCTTGGCCAGCTCGGCACTCATCGCCGCCTGCATCGTCTTGAGTGCGGCGGCGCGCGATGTGCCCGTTGCGAAGTTGTAGGTGTCGGGCAGCACCGAGCCCTCGCGCGGCACCGCTACCTCGCCCGTCAGCGCCGGTTGCTCCAGCAGCCGCTCGGCGACCAGCACCGCCGGCAGACCTTCGGGGATCGTCACCCTGACCGCGACGACGTTGCCCTTTTGCATGCGGCGGTAGTCGTCGCCCCAACTGGCGTTCGTCGGGAAGCGGTAGACACCCGCCTTGATCGCACCGGGTTTGCCGAACAGCCGCGCCAGCAGCTTGAACTGTCCGGCGGAGAAAATCACGTCGGCGTCTTCGAGCCTATGTGCGGCCGCGTCGAGCGTCGCGCCCGGCGGGATCGTCACCAGCGTCGCGCCCGTGCCGGTGCCAGCGACGAACCACGGCTTGATCAGCAGCGCCCCGCCGAACAGCACGAGCAGGACGACGAACGCGCCCGCGAGCGACAGACGACCAGGGCGGCCGCTCATGCCTTAAACCGCGCGCAACACGAGCGTCGCGTTGGTGCCGCCAAAGCCGAAGCTGTTGTTGACCACCGCCTTGACCTTGCGCTGCTTGGGCACATGTGGAACGAGGTCGACTCCGGCGCAACCCGGCGAGGGATTGTCGAGGTTGAGCGTCGGTGGCACCACCTGATCGCGGATGGCGAGGGCGCAGAAGATGCTCTCGACCGCCCCCGCGCCGCCGAGCAGATGGCCGGTCGCGGACTTGGTCGACGACATCGACAGCGTCTCGATGGCGTTGCCGAACAACCGGCGGACGGCGTTCAGCTCGAGCTCGTCGCCCATCGGCGTCGAAGTGCCGTGCGCGTTGATATAGTCGATGTCCGACGGGTTCAGCCCGGCCTTGCGCAGCGCCATTTCCATCGCGCGGAACGCCCCCGAGCCGTCGGGATGCGGCGCGGTGACGTGATAGGCATCGCCGGTCAACCCGTAGCCGATGACCTCGGCGTAGATGTTCGCGCCGCGCGCCTTCGCCCGCTCATATTCCTCGAGCACGACGATGCCCGCGCCCTCGGCCATGACGAAGCCGTCGCGGTCGACGTCGTACGGCCGGCTGGCGCGCTCGGGGGTGTCGTTGAACCCGGTCGACAGTGCCCGCGCCTGCGCGAAGCCGGCGATGCCGAGCGGGCAGATCGCGCCCTCGCTGCCGCCGGCCAGCATGACGTCGGCGTCGTCCAAGGCGATCAGCCGCGCCGCATCGCCGATCGCATGCGCGCCGGTCGAGCAGGCGGTAACAACCGCGTGGTTCGGCCCCATCAACCCGTATTTGATGCTGACCTGCCCCGAGATGAGGTTGATCAGCCGCCCGTGCACGAAGTGCGGGCTGACCCGGCGCGGGCCCTTTTCGTGCAGGACGATCGATTCCTTCTCGATGCCCGGCAGCCCGCCGATGCCCGAGCCGATCATCGTGCCCGCGCGGTAGCGTTCTTCCTCGCTCATGCCGGTGAGGCCGGCGTCTTCAAGCGCCTGCCCAGCGGCGTCGATGCCGAAGATGATGAACGGGTCGACCTGGCGCTGGACCTTGTGATCGATCCGCGTCGACATGTTGAAGGTATTGCCGCTGCCGTCGCCATGGCGCACCTCCATTGCGATGCGGCAGGCATAGTCGGTGGGATCGAAAATCGTAATCGGTCCCGCGCCCGACTTCGAAGCGAGGATGTTCGCCCACACGGTCTCGACCGCCGCGCCGAGCGACGTCACCATTCCAACCCCGGTGATCACGACACGGCGCATGGCAGTCCTCCCCAGAACCCGGCGCCGCAACAACAAACGGCCCCCCGCGCCTGCAGGGAGCCGTTCACGATCCGCTGACCCGGTGTGATTACAGCCTCCGGACTAGCCGGCGTGATGCGTCTCGATGAAGCCGATCGCGTCCTTGACGGTCAGGATCTTCTCAGCCGCATCGTCGGGGATCTCGACGCCGAACTCTTCCTCGAACGCCATCACGAGTTCGACGGTGTCGAGGCTGTCGGCACCGAGATCGTCGATGAAGCTGGCGTCCTCGGTGACCTTGTCGGCTTCGACGCCGAGATGCTCGACAACGATCTTCTTCACGCGCTCGGCGACGTCGGACATGTTCACCCTTCCTGAGGTCTTGATTTCACGGTGGCGATAGCGGCGCGTGCCGCGTGTGACAAGGGGCGCAACGGTTCGATCGGCGCTCGGCCGCCATCATGTCATCGGCGTCGTCGCCTCAAGGCATCGCCATGCCGCCGTTGACGTGGAGCGTCTGCCCGGTAACGTAGGCCGCCTCGTGCGACGCTAGATAGACGACGCCCGCCGCTACGTCGTCGCCCTCGCCGAGCTTGCCCGCCGGAATGCGCCCGGTCAGCGCGGCCCGCTGCGTTTCAGGCAGCGCCGCCGTCATCGCCGAGCTGATGAACCCCGGCGCGACGCAGTTCACCGTGATGCCGCGGCTCGCGACTTCCTGCGCCAGCGCCTTCGACATGCCGATCAGCCCGGCCTTCGACGCCGCATAGTTGACTTGCCCCGGATTGCCGGTAACGCCAACCACCGACGTGATCGAAATGATCCGCCCGAAGCGCGCCTTCATCATCGGCTTGCACGCTGCTCGCGCCAGCCTGAACGCGGCTTCGAGGTTGACCCTGAGCACGATGTCCCACTCGGCATCCTTCATCCGCATCGCCAGATTGTCGCGGGTAACGCCGGCATTGTTGACGAGAATGTCCAGGCTGCCGAGCGCTTCGACCGCTCGCGGGATGAGAGCGTCGACCGCGGCGGCGTCGCTGAGATCGCACGGCAGCACGACCGAGCCGGGCAGCTCGGCGGCGAGTGCATCGAGCGGCTCGACGCGCGTACCCGAAAGCGCGACTCGTGCGCCCTGCGCTGCCAGCGCGCGGGCGATCGCCGCGCCGATACCGCCGCTGGCACCGGTTACCAGCGCGGTCATATTGGTGAGATCGAACAAGGTGGTCTCCACTTACTTCTGCTCCCCTCCCCTGAAGTGGGGAATGGAGCAAGAAGCGCCCTACAGACTCTTCGCCGCCGCCTCGACGCCAGCCATATCGACCGCGCTCACCGTCGACGCGTCGGGCGCGATCCGCTTGATCATCGGCCCGAGTACCTTGCCGCCTAGTTCGACGAAGCTGCTCACGCCGGCATCGGTCACCGCCAGCACGCTCTCGCGCCAGCGCACCATGCCGGTGACCTGCTCGATCAGCAACCGCCGGATCGTGGCCGCGTCGGCGACCGGAGCCGCAGTCACATTGGCGACCAGCGCGACGTACGGAGAATGCAGCGCCGCCTCCGCCAGCGCTTCGGCCATCGCAACGGCGGCGGGCTGCATCAGCGCACAATGGAATGGTGCGGACACGTTGAGCAGCATGCCGCGCTTGGCCCCGCGTGCCTTTGCAAGCTCGATGGCCCGGGTGACCGCCTCGGCATGGCCCGAAATCACCACCTGGCCCGGCGCGTTGTCGTTGGCAACGGCGCAAACCTGATCTTCCGCCGCCTCAGCCGCCGCCGCGATGCAGCCATCGAGATCGAGCCCGAGAATTGCCGCCATCGCTCCCGTGCCGACCGGCACCGCCGCCTGCATGACCTGGCCGCGCAACCGCAGCAGCCGCGCGGTGTCGGCCAGCGTCAGCGCTCCCGAGGCGCATAGCGCACTATACTCACCCAGGCTGTGCCCGGCGACAAACGCCGCCTTGTCCGCCACTCGCACGCCGTCCGCCTCGAGCACGCGCAACGCCGCGATCGACACCGCCATGATCGCCGGCTGGGCGTTTTCGGTCAGCGTCAGCGTCGCTTCGTCCTCGCTCCACATCAGCTTCGACAGCCGCTGGCCGAGGGCTTCGTCGACTTCCTCGAACACCGCGCGCGCGGCCGGGCTGGCGAGCGCCAGCGCCTGTCCCATGCCGGGTGCCTGGCTGCCCTGTCCGGGAAAGATGAAAGCGCGGCTCACTGGCGGTCCTGTCGATCGGTTGACCGTGCGGCCCTAAGCGTCCGGCGCAGCGCTGGCAACTTGGCGAGTTTGCACGCGTATAATGTTTGCGAAGAACCGCTGAACGGATATGAGCGTTAAGTCAGCAGCCATGTGGCTGGACGCAATATTATGTCCGGTTGGACGCAGCACAAAGAGGAATGACATGACGTTTTCATCACGTGCCGGGCTTATCGCTGCATTGAGCCTCGCCGCCGCATTGAGCGCGCCAGCGCATGCCGGACTGTCGCCCGCGGTCGGCAAGCCGCTGCAGGCTGCCGCCAACGCAGCAAAGTCGGGTAATACATCGGCCGCGCTCGCCGCGATCGGTCAGGCGAAGGCGGCCGCGAAAACGCCCGAGGAGCGTAACAAGGTCGCGCAGATGGCAGGCTATATTTACAACCGTGCGGGCCAGTATGGCAAAGCCGCAGCCGAGATGGAGTCGGTCGGGGCACCGCCAAGGCAGCTTGCCGCGCTCTATTATCAGGCTGGTAGTTACGGCAAAGCCGTTGAAGAGGCGCGCAAGGCTGGTGGCGAGGATATGCAGATCCTGATCGCACAGGCGGCGGTCAAGCAGGGCCATTATCAGGAGGCGGTGACCGCCTATAACAAGCTGATCGCCTCGAACGGCGCCAAGCCGATCTTCCTCGAAAACCTTGCTGGAGCGCAGTACAAGGCCGGCGACAAGAAGGCCTATCTCGTCACCACCGAGAAGCTGGTGCGGGTCGATTCGAGCCCGGCGCGCTGGAAGACACTGCTCGTCGAGCAGCAGAAGAACCAGATGAGTCCGCAGGCCAAGCTGGCGCTGTATCATCTGATGGCGACGACCAACAACATCAGCCGGCCTGAGGATTATCAGGAGTTCGCCAAGCTCGCGATCGTCAACAACCAGCCCGGCGTCGCACAGACCGTGCTGACGCAGGCGGGCGGCAGCATCACCAGCGACCCGATGACCGCCAAGCTGGCGCAGGCGGCGGCGCAGCGCTCGGCGGCCGCAGGCGCGCAGGCGCCGAAGCTCGCGGCGAATCCGGCGACCGCGGCGCAGGCCGGCGGCGCGTATCTTGGGCTCGGCCAGTATCCGGCGGCAGCAGCGGCGTACGGCAAGGCGGTTGCCGCCGGCGGGGCCGACGTTGACACCGACCGGGTGTTCCAGGGCATCGCGCAGGTCAAAGGCGGCTCGGCAAGCGCCGCGAAGGCAACCTTCGCCGCTGTTCCCGACAAGAGCGGGATGAAGGATATCGCCCAGTTGTGGCAGCTCTACGCATCGACGCACAGCTAAGCCGCTTGCACTTTGCGTGGCGTTCCGTCATGGAGCGTCACCGATCACGGCCGGGGCGACCCGGCCGTTTGTCGTTTACGCCAGCCGGAGGGGCTGCGGATTGTCCGCAGTCAACGATCGGCACATGGGAGCTGAACTGCATGCCGCATTACGAGCATGTCTTTCTCGCGCGTCAGGACCTGGCCACTGCTCAGGTCGATGCGCTGAGCGAGACTTTCACCAAGATCATCACCGACCACAATGGCCGCGTCGCCAAGAACGAATATTGGGGACTGCGCAGCCTCGCCTACCGGATTAACAAGAACCGCAAGGCGCATTATGTGATGTTCAATCTCGATGCGCCGCCGGCGGCGATCACCGAGCTCGAACGTCAGGTCGGGCTGTCCGAGGACATCCTGCGCTTCATGACGGTGCGCGTCGACACGCTCGAGGAAGGCCCGTCGGCGTTGATGCGCCGCAACGAAAACCGCGAGCGCGACGGCGAGCGCCCTGGCGGCGACCGTGACCGCCCGCGCGGCGACCGGCCCGACCGCGACCGTGGTGACCGCGGCGGCGATCGCGGCGACCGGCCGCGTGGTGGTGGTGACCGCCCCGGCGGCGGCTTTGGCGGCAACGATCGCGGCGGCGGCTTCCGCCCGCGCCCGGCCTGAGGATAACGACACATGGGACGTCCATTTTTCCGCCGCCGCAAGAGCTGCCCGTTCTCCGGCCCCAACGCACCCGTCATCGATTACAAGGACGTGCGCCTGCTCCAGGGCTTTGTCTCCGAGCGCGGCAAGATCGTGCCGAGCCGCATCACCGCCGTTTCCGGCAAGAAGCAGCGCGAGCTGGCGCAGGCGATCAAGCGCGCCCGCCATATCGGCCTGCTGCCGTTCCTCGTTAAGTAAGGAGCCGACGAGATGGATGTGATCCTGCTCGAACGCGTCGACAAGCTCGGCAACATCGGCGACGTCGTCAACGTCAAGCCCGGCTTCGCGCGCAATTTCCTGTTGCCCCGCCACAAGGCGCTGCGGGCGTCGGAAGCCAACCGCAAGCGCTTCGAAGCCAACCGCGCGCAGATCGAATCCGACAACGCCGGCCGCCGCGAAGCCGCCAAGGCCGACTCGGCGGGCATCGAGGGCAAGTCGATCACGCTGATCCGGCAGGCTTCGAACACCGGTCAGCTGTACGGCTCGGTCGCCGCGCGTGACCTCGCCGAGGCGCTGACCGAGGACGGTGCCAAGGTCGGCCGCAACCAGGTCGTGCTCGACCGTCCGATCAAGGCGCTCGGCCTGTACGACGTCAAGGTCGCGCTGCACCCCGAAGTCGTGGTGATGATCAAGGTCAACATCGCCCGCTCGCCCGAGGAGGCCGAACTGCAGGCCAAGGGCGTCGACGTCAGCATGGACATGTTCGAGCGCGACGGTGCCGGGTTTACCGAGGCGTTCGACCCGAATGCCGAGCCGGGCACGCTGCCGAGCGACATGGCCGATGCACCCGCGGCACCTACTGAGGCGTAAGCCTGCCTTCACGCAATGAGAAAAAGGCCGCGCCGTCAAGGCGCGGCCTTTTTCATTTCCGCCTCCTGCCCTGCTCCCCTCCCGCCTTCACGGGAGGGGCCGGGGGTGGGTTATTCTATCTTCCTAACTTTCTATGCCTTCGCTTGAACGAAGACCCACCCCCAACCCCTCCCTGAAGGAGGGAGGGGAGCAGTACGCCAGGAGCAGCTCAGCTTACGGCTGCGCCACACGCCTACGCCGACTTCTTATCCACCCCTTCCATCTCCTCCTCATCATCCACCTCGAGCTCATCCTCGTCGGCATCGAGGTGCTCGATCAGCGCTTCGGCGATGACGTCGAGCTGCTCGTAGGTGGCGGTCAGTTCGAGCGTCTCGCCGCCGTCGTCTTCGATCGTCAGCAGGTAGTTTTCACCGTCTTCGGTGATGGTGAAACGTGACAGCAGATGCGCCATGGTCGATCCTTCTGTGGAATGGTCCGGCCTCAACGCGCCGGAGCCGATCCGGGTTCGCCCTGATTTGCGTTGCCTCCGGCTGCGACTCTCCGGCTTGCAGGTTGCGGTCGACCACTTGCGCATCGGCCATGCCGCTTGTGCCACGCGACGCCGCGTCTAAGTCAGGGCGATGCCCGACCTGTTTCCCGATATAACCGCTACGCCGCCGCTCGCCGAAGCGCTACGTCCGGC
>CAXTTR010000075.1:0-10279 GCA_964247215.1 uncultured Sphingomonadaceae bacterium | reverse complement strand
GCCGCCGGTGGTGATCCAGACGCCCGCACCCGAGCCAGTGGCAACCACGACGACGACGGTCGAAACCGAAAAGCAGGTTACGCCCGCGCACACGGCGGCGCATCGCACCACCCGCCGAGTAGTTCACCACGTCGTGCATAAGCCGGCGACTGCGGTCACTGAGAAGACTACGACGACGGTGACGACGCAGCCGCAATAGGCCGCTTACTTGGCGCGCTGCCCGATGCCGTAACGGACGATCACCGGCGTCGAGCACTTGCCGGTGGTTCGCAGCACCGTCAGGATCATGTCGGCGGGCGGCAGCTGGTCGAGCCGCTGCAGCTTGGCGGTATCGTCCGATTTGTGCATGCCGCCAGCCTCGACCGCGCTGCGCCTTTCGCAGACCGGCGGTACGCTGGCAAGTTGGGTGGTGGGCTGCGCACTGGCGAGTGCTGCGATTAGCGAAATGATCATGAGCCTCTCCTCTTGTCTCGTAGTATATCATGCGAACTGCGCCGAGCCATAGTGACGTGCGGCACACGAAGCGGGTGACAAATGCCTCGTTGTTCCTTACCTGTTCCGTATGGCTACTGCCCCCGCCCTATTGTCTGAGCCGCCGTACCTCGCCGGGCTGAACGCGCCGCAGCGCGAGGCGGTGCTGACTACCGAAGGCCCGGTGCTTATCCTTGCGGGCGCGGGCACCGGCAAGACGCGCGCGCTGACGGCGCGACTGGCGCACATCCTGTACACGCGCAAAGCGTGGCCGTCGGAGGTGCTGGCGGTGACGTTCACCAACAAGGCGGCGCGCGAGATGCGCCACCGCATGAGCGCGCTGGTCGGGCCGGTTGCCGAGGGTATGCAATTCCTCGGCACCTTCCACTCGGTCGCGGCGAAGATGCTGCGGCGGCATGCCGGGCTGGTGGGGCTCGAGGCGAACTTCTCGATCCTCGACACCGACGACCAGCTGCGGCTGCTCAAGCAGGTGCTTGCCGAGGCCAATATCGACGAGAAGCGCTGGCCGGCGAAGGCGCTCGGCGGGCTGATCGACCGCTGGAAGAATCGCGGCTGGACGCCTGCGCAGGTGCCGGTGGCGGAAAGCCACGGTTTCGCCGACAGCAAGGGCGTCGCGCTGTACGCGCGTTATCAGGAGCGGCTAGTGGCGCTGAACGCCTGTGACTTTGGCGATCTGCTGCTCCACATGCTGACCATCTTCCTGAACCATCCCGACGTGCTCGCCGATTACAGCCGCAAGTTCAAATACGTCCTCGTCGACGAGTACCAAGACACCAACGTCAGCCAGTATCTATGGCTGCGGCTGCTGGCGCAGGAGCGCCGCAACATCGCCTGCGTCGGCGACGACGACCAGTCGATCTATTCGTGGCGCGGTGCCGAGGTGGCGAACATCCTGCGCTTCGAAATCGACTTCCCCGGCGCGACGGTCATCCGCCTCGAACAGAATTACCGCTCGACGCCGTCGATCCTCGCCGCCGCCGGCGGGCTGATCGCGAAGAACAGCGGACGGCTCGGCAAGACGTTGTGGACCGACCGCAATTACGGCGACCGCGTCCGCGTCATCGGCGTCTGGGACGGCCCCGAGGAGGCGCGCATTGTCGGCGAGACGATCGAGCGCGTCAGCCACGAGGGCGCGAGCCTGAACGAATGCGCCATCCTCGTGCGCGCGCAGTTCCAGACGCGCGAGTTCGAAGACCGCTTCATCCAGATCGGGCTGCCCTACCGCATCGTCGGAGGTTTTCGTTTCTACGAGCGTGCCGAAATCCGCGACGCGATCGCCTATCTGCGCGTCGTCTCGCAGCCTGCCGACGACCTCGCCTTCGAACGCATCGTCAACACCCCCAAGCGCGGCCTTGGCGACAAGGCGGTGCAGCGGCTGCACAGCTATGCGCGCAGCAGCGGCCGGACGCTGACCGGCGCGGCAGCCGCGCTGATCGAAACCGACGAGCTGACCCCCGCCGCCCGCCGCCCGCTGACCGTGCTGATGCAGGACATCGCGCGCTGGCGCAGCGACATCGCCAAGCTGCCGCATGCGGAGCTCGCCCGCGTCATCCTCGAAGAGTCGGGTTATATCCCGATGCTGCAGGCGCAGCGCACCGCCGAGGCCGATGGGCGGCTGGAGAACCTCGCCGAGCTGACCCGCGCCATGGACGAGTTCGACAGCCTCGGCAGCTTTCTCGAACACGTCAGTCTGGTGATGGAGAACGATGCCAGCGAGGCTGACGAGAAGGTCACGATCATGACGCTCCACGCGGCCAAGGGGCTAGAGTTCGACCACGTCTTCCTCGTCGGCTGGGAGGAGGGCGTCTTCCCCAGCCAGCGCTCGCTCGACGAAGGCGGCAACGCCAGTCTCGAGGAAGAACGCCGTCTGGCTTACGTCGGCATCACGCGCGCCAAACGGCAGGCGACGATCAGCCATGCCGCCAACCGGCGCATTTACGGCCAGTGGACGTCGAGCATCCCCTCGCGCTTCGTCGGCGAGCTGCCCGAGGATGCGGTCGCGGTGACCAACACCATGCAGGGCGGCGCGAGCCTGTGGCGCGCGGCGCTGTCGGCGAGCGACCCGTTCGCCGACGTGACGCGCGGTGCCGGGCGCGGCCCCGGCTGGCAACGTGCGTCGGCGATGGGCGGTGCGTCGGTACCGGGGCGCGGCGGGCTGCAGATCGATGCCAAGGCGAGCGCCGTCAGCGTCGGCCAGCCGGGGCGCAGCGACGTCGTCGTCGGCACGCGGGTGTTCCACTCGAAGTTCGGCTACGGCGCGGTCACCGCGGTCGAGGGCAACAAGCTTGAGATCGACTTCGAGAAGGCGGGCGCAAAGCGCGTACTCGACAGCTTCGTCGAGGTCGTCGCTTAGCGCACGCCTGCTGCCTGACGCGCGGCCGGGCTCAGCCCGCCGGCGTCCCCAGCGTCGCCGCCGCGAGCTTGCGCTTGACGACCGGCGTCGCCGCCGCGACAGGCACTCCCGCGGCCACTGGCGTCACCGCCGCCACCCGCGGAATGCCACCATTCTGCAGCGGCACCGCCGTCGCCGGCACGCCGCGGATGTTGATGCCACCAATGTCGCGCACCACCGGGCCCCACAGCTGCGGGTGTTCCTTGCGCATCGAGACACCATAAAGCGGCAGCGGCAGGCCCTGATGGCAGGTCGTGCAATTGACCTTGTACGGATCACCCAAGGGCCCCTTGCGGTTGGCCGGCATCGCCCAGGCGAGCTTCTGGATGTAGTCGTTGTTGATGTTGCGAACCATGCGGATGCCGTACCATGCGGTGACCCGCTGCGGGCGGCTCTGCGACCAGTCGGACCATGCACGGCTGTTATGGCAATAGCTGCAGTTGACGCCGAGCGAGCCCGACATGTGCATCATCAGGCCGTACGTCGCCTCGGTCGCCTTGATCGGCACCTCGGGGCCGTTGTCCGCCACTTTCGACTGAACGCGGATCGGATAAGCGGCGAGCAGATACGGCGTGAACGGATCGTACGGCAACGACGCGTACTTGACCGAATTGTGCCCGGCGGATGCGATACCGCGGGTGTTGCCGCGCAGCATGCCGCCGTGCAATGCCGGGTTGGGATCCATATTCCAAACGTTTCTCGGCACCGCATTGCCGCGATGGCAGGTCCAGCAGGTAACACCGACCTGTTGGACGTGGCTTGTCCAGTTGGCGTTGATATTGCGGGTCATCTGCAGCATCCGCCGCGCGACGATCTTGGTATAGACCGCGTCAGACGCCATGTTGTTGGGGTTGTGACAATAGTTACAGCCTTGCGCCTCGGGCGCGACCCATTGCGTGATCGACGCCATCAGGTGATTGAACTGCTCGGTGCTGAGGTCGCCGAGGACTTGGACATTTTGATACGCGTGACTGGCGCGCTCGCCGCCGTTGTCGGGGTCGAGCGCGTAGGGCGTCGCGGGAATGCCGTTGACTTGGCGCAGCGCTGCTTCGATCCGGGGGTTGCGGATGGTCGCCTGGCCGGTGCCGCGATAGGCGAGCTGGCTCGCCTTCATCGGCGGGGCCTCGCCGCAGCTGGCGAGCAGCGCCGCGCCAGTAATGGTTGTCAGGGCGATCTTCCCCGCAGCACTCATTTCAACACTCCTGGAAGCGTTGCCGGATCGACGACTCCGGTCTTGGGATACACCGGCGCATAGCCATGCTGCTGCGCCCATAGGAACCAGTTGTCGACCACCGTCCCGGTGAGCAGGATGCCGATGCCGCCGGTCAATGTCGTCAGCACCGCAAACCACCACGCCCAGCGATGCACCGATTCATAAGACGCGTTGAACCCCATCGTCCAGCGCCAGAACAGCCCGGCGCGTTCTGCCGCAGTGCCGCGGTCGGTGATCTGCTCGAGCTCGCGCTCACCACCGTAGCGCCCGACCGACAGGATCGTCGCGCCGTGCATCGCGAACAGCAACGTCGAGCCGTACAGGAAAACGATCGAAAGGCAGTGGAACGGGTTGTAGAACAGGTTGCCGTAACGGATCGAGAACGCCGCGGTCCAGTCGAGGTGCGGGAAGATGCCGAACGGCACTGCCTCCGACCAGCTGCCCATCAGTACCGGGCGGATAAAGCCCAACGACAGGAACAGGAAGATCGCGCTGGCGAACGCCCATGCAGTGTGCGTGCCCAGCCCGAGCTGCCGCGCGCGGATGAAGGTGCGCGCCCACCACAGCAGCACCGACGCGGTCAGGAAGAAACCGGCGATCAGCCACCAGCCGCCCTCGGCCAGCGGCGGCAGGATCTGCAGGCCGTACTTCGGGGCCGGCGGCTCGAGCGCCAGCCACGGCAGCTGCCGTACAAACTGTACCGGGTCCCAGCCGACCGACGCCCACATGTTGAGACCAATGATCTCGAACGCGAGAAAGCCGAGGAACAGCGAGGCGAGGCCCAGGCGGCCGAGGTAAAACGGCCCGATCTGCGCTTCGCCGAACCGGCCCATGAGGTGCGCGAAGCCGGGCTTGCCGTCGCGCCGCCAATTGCCCGCTGGCAGCGCAACGCCGGGTTCGGCGGGGCCGCGAACCTGAATCTGGGTGAAGATATTCTGATAGCCCATCGTCGTTCCTCCCCGCTTACTGGCGCCAGATCGGCAGATCGAGCCACCACGTCCACCACTCAGGCCAGCCGCGCGACCAGAATGGCCCGCTGATGATGATGCACACCGCGCTCCAGAACCCCGCCGACAGCGCCAGGAAAAGCCCGAGCCGGTGGATGCCGAGCGTGCCGACCGAGTAGCCGATCAGGTCGCGGAAGAAGGTGTCCTCATGCTCGGGAGCCTTGACTACCTCGCCCTTGCCGGGGTTCGACGCCGACAGGATCAGCGAGCCGTGCAAGGCCAGTGCCAGCGTCGTCGTGAAGAAGAAGCTCACGGCGAGCATGTGCGCCGGATTGTAGTGGAAATGCAGATACTGGTAGCCCGTGTTCGACACCCAATCGAGGTGACTGAAGATGCCGTACGGGAAGCCGTGGCCCCATGCGCCGAGCAGCAGCGGCCGAATTACTTCGAGGCTGACATAAGCGAAGATCGCCACTGAAAACGCGAACGGTACATGATAGCCGATGCCGAGCTTGCGGCAGATTTCGACCTCGCGCAGCGCCCATGAGCAAAAGGCCCCGACCGCGCAGATCGTCACGATCTGCCAGATGCCGCCCTCGCGCATCGGCGCGAGCGCCAGTCCATAGCGCAGATCAGGCGGCGCGATGTTGATCAGCCAAGGATTCCAGGTGCCGCCGATCGCTGCGCTGTAGAAGATCAGCGCGGTGCCGAGGATCGAGAAGAACGCCGTCGTGACCCCGAAGAAGCCGACGTAGAAGGGCCCGACCCAGAAGTCGAACAGGTCGCCGCCGACTAACGTCCCGCCGCGGACGCGGTATTTGCGTTCATAGCTGAGCATTGCCATTGTTTATCTCCGCCGCCGCTGCGATATTCGGCGGCGAGTGGACCTGTTACGCAGGCCCACTCGCCGCGCCGTGTCGCTTATTTCGTCACCGCCGCGGGTGCAGTTGCCGGGGCTGCCGCTGCGGGAGCCGTCGTTGCCGCTGGATCCGCAGCCACCACTGCCGCTGGCGTCGCCGCCGCCGGATCGGTCTGCGCCGCGACGCCGGCTGCACCCGCCGCCGCACTGGTCCGCGGGCCGTCGAGCCAGTTGAAGCGGTTGGTGCTGAGCAGGATGAAGTGAATCAGCAGCGCCAGCACGAACAGGAAGATACCAAGCGCGACAAGCACGCGCTGCGGATCGAAAGTCTGCCACATTCTCCACATGGTCGGTCCCCTTAGCTATGAGTTGCAGGCGCGGGCGCGTCGGCGCTCGCGGTAGCGGCGTTCGCGGGCGCGGCGGCGCTCGCGGAGGTGGCGGTCGTCGGCGTCGCATAACCGTTCGGGCCGGGCAGCCACGGGCGCCACTGCCAGACGAGGAAGTGCGCGATCACCGCCACCAGCGTGAAGATCAGGAAGCTGCTCATGAACAGCTTGTGGAAGTCCTTCGCCTCCTCCGGGGTGAGGTATGTCCGTACCCCGATCTTTGTGTCCCTATCGTCCATCACTCACCTCCTTGTTGACCGCCTGAAGACAGCGCCGACCAGCCGGCGAGGCGGAGTTCTGCGCGACGCCAGCCGTCGCGGAGAAGGGTTTGGCCACAGCGGCCGAAAGGGTGCGTCGGGCGGTCATGCCGCCTGCGCCTCGAGCCGTGCAGCATAGGCGACGCGGTCTGCGGTGACGCTCGCTTCACCCGCCAGCCGCGCGCTGCGCTCGGCCGCATCGCGCAGACGCTTCGCGGCGGAAATCCGCACCAGCATCGGCTGCGCCTCGACGAGGGCATCGAGATCGGCGCGCGCGTCGTCGTCCCAGGCAAGCTCGCGGTGGATGCGCGACAGGGTAGCGTCGGCTACTGGCCGCGCCGCGTCCATCGTCGCCGACAGCGGCAGGATGCCGAACAGCGCATCGAACAGCGCGTTGCAGACTTCCTGGACGAGGTAGGTCGCGCCGGCATAGCCCATGAACGGCGTGCCGGTGTGGCGGCGGATGACGGCGCCGGGAAAGCTCGCGGGAACGTATATCGACCGGCCGCCGAGTTCGGCCAGGTACATGCGTTCGTTATAGCTGCCGAACAGCACCAGCGGCGGTTTGGTGCGGATCGCCTCGCGCACCGCGGCATTATCGGGCTTGACCCCGGCGGTGCGGCTGAACGCGAAGGTGCACGGCAGCCCGAGGTCGGTTTCGAGGAAGGCGCGGATGCCGCGCGCATAGGTTTCCGTGGCGACGACGGCGAAGCTCGCGGTGCCAAAAAAGTCCTGAGTCACCGACCGCCACAGGTCCCACACCGGCTTGATGGTGGTGTGCTTTTCGCGTTCGATGAACGGCTCGGGGTCGAGGTTCAGCAGCTCACCGAGCTTGCGCAGGAACAGCGTCGTCGACTCGATGCCGATTGGTGCCTGCAGATACGGGCGCTCGAGCGCTTCGCACAGCCCGCGGCCGAACTCGCGGTACAGGCAGACGTTGACCGCCGCCTCGGGTAGCCGCTTGACGTCGGCGAGGTGGCTGCCGAGCGGGAACGCCATGCCGATCTCGGCCCCGATGCCCTCGATCAGGCGGCGAATCTCGGCGAGGTCGCTCGGCAGGTTGAAGCAGCCGTACTGCGGCCCGATGATGTTGACCTTGGGCTTCTGGCCCTCTTTCAACGGGCGCACGGCTGCGACCTTCTTCGCGCCGAACTGCGTCCACAGCCAGGTTAGCGCGCGGTCGGCGGCCTGCCACTGGTCCTCGTCGATGGTGCGCGGCAGGAAGCGCGCGATGTTGGTGCCCTCGGGCGTGACACCGCCGCCGATCATCTCGCTGATCGAGCCGGTGACGACGACGGCGGGCAGGTCGGGGTCGAGCGTCTTCCAGGCGCGCTTCATCGCGCCCTCGGTGCCGTCGCGGCCGAGCTCCTGCTCGCCCAAGCCAGTGACGACAATCGGCAGCTCGTGCGGCGGCAGCGCGTCGGTGTAGTGCAGCACCGACGTCACCGGCAGGTTCTCGCAGCCGACCGGGCCGTCGATAATGACCTGCAGGCCCTTGATCGCGGTGAAGGCGTAGACCGCGCCCCAGTAGCCGCCGGCGCGGTCATGATCGAGGACAAGCGTCACCTGATCCTCCCCGTCTTCGGGGAGGGGGACCATGCTCTTGCATGGTGGAGGGGCATACCCGGATAGAGGCTCACGGGGAAGGAAACGTGGCCGTTGAATAACGGGCGACGCTCATAAGAAGTAGAGACGAGTGCCCGGAACGTCCGCCCCTCCACCACGCCTGAAGCGGCGCGGTCCCCCTCCCCGAAGGCGGGGAGGATCGAGGTGATATCCGTCATGACCCGACCGACTCCTCGGCCTTTGCTGCAGCTATCCGCTGCGCCGCGTACTTGGCCTTGAACTCAGGGCGCAGGCGCGGCGTCTCGCTCCAGACGCCGGCGGTGTCGCCGGTACCGACGCCGGCGAAAAACGCGCTCATCCTGTCGAAGCGCGCCTGGTTGCCGAGCGCCGCGTTGACCACCGTCGCGAGGCTGCCGGCTCCGGCGGCACCCATCAGTGGCCGGGCTGAAATCAGGTTGGTGAAATACAGCGCCGGGATCGAGCGCTGCTTGGCGTGCTGGACGACCGGCGTCGTGCCGATCGCGAGGTCAGGGCTGAACGCGTCGACCGCGGCAAGGTCGTCCGCGAGGCTCGCACGGTACTTGACCGGAACATTGTGCGCGTCGAGCCACTCGCGGTCGGGCTCGGACCACGGTGTCCGTGGGCAGGCGGTGCCGACATATTCGACCGTTGCTCCGCTCTCGACCAGCAGCCGTGCGACGAGCAGTTCGGAACCCTCATAGCCCGACACGGTGATGCGCCCCTTGATCGGCGATCCGGCGAGCGCAGTGCTGATCCCGGCGAGCGCCCTGTTCTTCGCGGCATCGGTGAGGTGCTGCGCGGTACCCGTTGCCGCGCCGATCGCGTCGAGCCAGGCGGCGGTGCCGTCGCGCCCGACCGGGGCCGAGCCGACCACGGCGCGCCCGGCAGCGGCGAACTCGCGGACGCTGGCGGTGTAGAAGGGGTGGATCGCGGCGACCACGGCGCAGTCGAGCGCGCTGTACAGCTCGCGCCATTCACGCGTCGGCACGACGGGACCGGCGGCAAGTCCCATCGGGGCCAGCAAGGCACCGATCGCCATCGGGTCGGCGGGGAACATCTCGCCGAGCAATGTCACCGTCGGCAGCTCGGGACGCGAGGCGGGTGCCGCGACCGGCCCGGCTTCGGCCTCGCGCCGGGCGTAGGCGAGCATCGCGCCCGCCAGTACATCCTTCGCCTCGGCATGCGTCGGGATGCCGAAGCCGGGCACGTCGATGCCGATGATGCGGACGCCGTTGATTTCCTTGGGCAGCAGCTGCAGCGGCACGCCGCTCGCGGTCGGCACGCACAGGTTGGTCACGACGATGGTGTCGTACAGCGCCGGGTCCGCAAGCTCGAACACCGCCTCGCGGATGTCCTCGAACAGCTTGCCGGTGACCAGAGTCTCGGAGTTGAACGGCACGTAGCCGACCGTCCGCCGCGCGCCGTAAAAGTGCGAGGTGAAGGTCAGCCCGTAGACGCAGCATGCCGAGCCCGACAGCACGGTGGCAGTGCGGCGCATCCGCAGGCCGACGCGCAAGCTCCCGAACGCCGGGCACATTGACTGCGGCTGATCGTGCGGTCCACGCGGGTAATCGGCCGCGTAGCGGTCGAGGATCTCGGACTTGCCCGCCTGTCGTGCGGCGTCGACCAAGGTGCTGCCCGAGGCGCAGCCGCCTTCCTCAACGAGAGGCGAGGTGGCCTCAGACAGCATCGTACACCACCTCGAGGCTGACCTTGGGCACAAAGGCGACGCCGCGCATCGCGGCCTGCGTCGCGGGGACAAGCGTGACGTTCGCGCCGGTGTCCTCGGGGCTGAACAGCCCGAGCAGGCCGTCGGCGGTCAGCGGCTTCGGGCGAACCGGCGGAGCCTCGGCGACGTTGACCGCAAGCTCCTCGAACAGCCCGCCCCACTGGCCGCCCGGCGTGCCGATGATCTGATAGTTGGCGCTTTTCTTGCGAATGTCCTCGTTCGCCGGGATGGCGATCAGCACCGGGATGCCGACCGCTTCGGCGAACGCCTGCGCTTCGCCCGAGCCATCGTCCTTGTTGATCAGGATGCCGGCGACGCCGACGTTGCCGCCCATCTTGCGGAAATATTCGACCGCCTTGCAGACGTTGTTCGCAACATACAGCGATTGCAGGTCGTTCGAGCCGACGACGATGACCT
>CAXTTR010000074.1:0-10358 GCA_964247215.1 uncultured Sphingomonadaceae bacterium | reverse complement strand
GGGGCTGCCGCAGTCTTCGCACCATGTGCGCGGATGAACGCCTCAACCACCGGCGCAATCACGTCGCGCCAGCGGCGGCCATTGAAGATGCCGTAATGCCCGACACCCTCAGCCATGTAATATTGCTTCATGTCGTCCGCGAGCCCGGTGGTGATGT
The DNA here is from genome assembly GCA_964247215.1 of uncultured Sphingomonadaceae bacterium. Lineage (GTDB taxonomy): Bacteria > Pseudomonadota > Alphaproteobacteria > Sphingomonadales > Sphingomonadaceae > Polymorphobacter_B. Next base: position 10,201 of record CAXTTR010000074.1, on the reverse strand, counting down.
CGAGCGCTGCCTTGGTCTGGCCGAGGCCCGAAATATCGTCGCGCTCGCCTTCGATCGCCAGCAGCGCGGTGTCGGTGATCGACGCGGGATGGACGCGGACGCCGCGATGGACGAACTCGCCCTTGGCGATCGCCTGGCGCTGGAAGACGACGTCAATCGTCTGGAGGTAGAACTCGGCGGTCATGTCGGCGACCGACCGGTACTCCTCGTAAAACGCCTTGGTCGCGTCGGCGCTCTCGTCTTCGCCGGCGACCAGATGCTTGAACATCTCCCAGTGCGACTTCATGTGGCTCGCCAAGTTCATCGACAGGAAGCCGGTGAGCTGCAGGAAGCCGGGATAAACCTTGCGTCCTGATCCCGGATAGATCGGCGGTACGGTTGCCACCACGTTCGACTCAAACCACGCATAGGGCCGCTCGGTAGCGAGATCGTCGACCGATGTCGGCGCTTTGCGCGTATCGATCGGCCCGCCCATCATGGTCAGCGTCGCCGGGCGCGCCGGATTCTTCGCCGCGTTCATAACCGCCACCGCGGCGAACACCGGCACGGCAGGCTGGCACACCGCGAGCACATGCGTATCGGGGCCGAGGAACTCGAGAAACTCGATGACGTAATCGATATAGTCGTCGAGATCGAAGCTGCCGTCCGCCAGCGGCACCAGCTTGGCGTCGCGCCAGTCGGTAATGTAAACATCGTGGCCGGGGATCATGCGCTCGACCGTACCGCGCAGCAACGTCGCGAAGTGGCCCGACATCGGCGCGACAATGAGCAGCTTGGGATCACGCCGCCCCGACACCGCGCGGACGAAGTGCTTCAGCTGCCCGAACGGCTTGCGCAGTACGATGTCCTCGCTGACCGGCACGGAGACGCCGTCGATGATCGTCATGTCAAGGCCAAACGCTGGCTTGCCGCGCGGCGCTGCAGCATGCGCGAAGACCTCGAGCGCGCGCGCCAGCACCGGGCTGGTCCCGACATAGGCGAACGGATTGGCGGCGCTCAGCAGCCAGTCCGAGCTCATCTTCGCTGCCGCGCCCGCACCCGCGAGCATGGACCGCTGCATCTCATACGCACTATAAAGCATTCGATTTCCTTGCCGATCCCCGTCGTATGGGCAGTCTGTGCCACAACGCGGGTGCAGCATAAAGCAGTTAACGTCCAGACATGCGATTGTCTCCGAACGCGCGTTGCCTGGTGCCTGTAATGTCGATACCACCCAGCGCCGGTTACGGCGAGAGGGGCATCGATGTTGCATAAGCTGCTGGCGCTGCTGTTGATTGGAGGCGCGATGTTACCGGTCATGACGAGCGCTGCGACAACGGCGACCGCGACGACTCCCGCAGAGCTACCGCTCGACCGGCTGTTCGCCTCACCGGCGCTAGCCGGGCCACAGCCGCGCGTTCTTAAGCTGTCGCCCGACGGCAAGCTCGCGACGCTGCTCAAGGCGCGCGCCGACGACCGCGAGCGCTTCGACCTGTGGGCGATCGACACGACGAGCGGCGTGCAGCGCATGCTGGTCGACTCAAGCAGGTTCGCCAGCGGCGTCGCGCTGTCCGAGACCGAGCGGATGAACCGCGAGCGTCAGCGCCTTGGCAGCCTGCGCGGTATCATCGATTATGACTGGGCCCCCGACAGCACGCACCTGCTGGTGCCTATCGACGGTGATCTGTGGCTCGCCGACACCACGGGCAACGTGCGGCGGCTGACCAATACAGCAGCGACCGAAACCGACGCGCAGCTCTCACCGCAGGGCCGCTACGTGTCATTCGTGCGCGACCGCAACCTCGTGCTGATCGATCTTTCCAGCGGCAAGGAGCAGGCGCTGACCCAGGGCGGCAGCGAGACGCTCGGCTGGGGCGCGGCCGAGTTCATCGCACAGGAGGAGCTGAAACGCTTCACGGGGCACTGGTGGGCTCCGCACGACGAGCGGTTAGCTGTCGCCCGCGTCGACGAAAGTAAGGTCAAGGTCGTCCAGCGCGCCGCGATCGGCGCGGACGGGACGAAGGTCTACTCGCAACGCTACCCTGCCGCCGGAACGCCGAACGCCGCGGTCGAGCTGTGGCTGATGAACCCCGACGGCAGCGGCCGGATCAAGGTCGATCTCGGGACCAACCCCGACTACTACCTCGCCCGCGTCGACTGGGCTCCCGACGGCAAGGCGCTTTACGTCCAGCGGCTGTCGCGCGACCAGCAGCACCTCGACCTGCTGCGCGTCGATCCGGCGAGCGGTGCGGCGACGGTGCTGCTCAGCGAGGTGTCGAAGACCTGGCTCAACCTTCACGATAATTTCCGCGCATTGGGCGACGGCTCGCTGCTATGGAGCTCGGAGCGCAGCGGCTTTATGCACCTGTACCGCTGGCAGGCGGGCGTGCTGACGCCGCTGACGCACGGCGATTGGGCGGTCGAGCAAGTCGCCGGGGTCAATCAGGCGGCACACACGCTGTTCTTCACCGGCTATGCCGACACGCCGCTCGAACAGCATCTGTACACGGTCGACTATCTCAGCCCGGCCGCGCCGCGGCGGCTGACGCAGCCCGGCGGCTGGCATAGCGTGGTGATGGACAAGACCGCATCGCGCGCGCTGATCACCGCGTCGACACCGACCCAACCCTCGCAGACGTGGCTGGCCGATGCGAGCGGCAAGCGGCTGGCATTGATCGAGGAGAACCGGCTCGACGCGGCGCACCCGTATGCGCCGTACCTCGCCGGGCATATCGTGCCCGAGTACGGGGTGCTCAAGGCGGCCGACGGCAGCGACCTGCACTACAAGATGTTCCGCCCGAAGGGCAGCGGACCACATCCGGTGCTGATGAACGTCTATGGCGGGCCCGGGGTCCAGTCGGTGCAGCGGACGTGGCCGCGCGCCGTCGACGAATATATGGTCCGCCACGGCTGGGTCGTCGTCCAGCTCGACAACCGCGGCGCCATCGGCCGTGGCACCGCGTTCGAAGCCGGCATCTTCCGCCACATGGGCTCGGTCGAGGTCGCCGATCAGCTGGCATTGCTGGCGTGGCTCAAGACACAGCCGTTCGTCGTGCCCGACAAGATCGTCGTCAACGGCTGGTCGTACGGCGGCTATATGGTTTTGAAGCTGCTCGAAGCCTCGCCGTCAGGCTTCGCCGCAGGCATCGCGGGCGCGCCGGTGACGCGCTGGGAACTGTACGACACCGCCTACACCGAGCGCTACCTCGGCAACCCCGCGGTCGACCCCAAGCCATATGCGCTCAGCAACGCGCTTGCCCCCGCGGTCAACATCCAGCGGCCATTACTGCTGCTGCACGGCATGGCGGACGACAATGTCGTCTTCGAGAACTCGACCGCGCTCATCGCCGAGCTGCAGAAAGCGCGCAAGCCATTCGACCTGATGGTCTATCCGGGGCAGACGCATGGCATCGCCGGGGCGGACCTCAACACGCACGTGTGGCTGACGATGCTGCGGTTTCTCGGGCGGACGGTGGCCCCGACGGGGTATTGAGGGTGTGTTCTACCCTCTCCCTCCACGGGAGAGGGAGGGGCCCGCGCCTCTTCCGGCATGGGAGGGAGAGGGTCCGTTTAGCGGAGAAGTCCCTCTCCCTCCCACCGGCGAAGGCCCTCTCCCTCCCACCTTCGCAAGGGCTACGGCGGGTCCCTCCCTCCCCCGTAGAGGGGGAGGGTAGAATGCTAAGCCGCCTTCTCCGTCTGCAATACCCGCATCGGCTCCTTGACTCCCGTCACCACGTCGCGGTCGACGACGATCTCCTCGACGCCCTCCAGCCCCGGCAGCTCGAACATCGTGTCGAGCAGGATCGACTCCATGATCGACCGGAGCCCGCGGGCGCCGGTCTTACGCTCGATGGCGCGCTTGGCGATCGCCGACAGCGCGTCGGTGGTGAACGACAGCTTGACGCCCTCCATCTCGAACAGCCGGGCATATTGCTTCGACAACGCGTTCTTGGGCTCGGTCAGGATGCGGATCAGCGCCGGTTCGTCGAGGTCCTCAAGCGTCGCGATCACCGGCAGGCGCCCGACGAACTCGGGAATCAGCCCGAACTTGAGCAGGTCCTCGGGCTCGCAGAGCTTGAGCATCTGGCCGGTGCGGCGCTCGTCGGGAGCGGCGACATGCGCGCCGAAGCCGATCGATTTACCCTGCAGCCGGTCGCCGATAATACGCTCGAGCCCGCTGAACGCACCACCGCAGATGAACAGGATGTTGGTCGTGTCGACCTGCAGGAACTCCTGCTGCGGATGCTTGCGCCCGCCCTGTGGAGGCACACTCGCGGTAGTGCCCTCCATGATCTTGAGCAGCGCCTGCTGGACGCCCTCGCCGCTGACATCGCGCGTGATCGACGGGTTGTCGGCCTTGCGGCTGATCTTGTCGATCTCGTCGATGTAGACGATGCCACGCTGCGCCCGCTCGACATTATAGTCGCTCGCCTGCAGCAGCTTGAGGATGATGTTCTCGACGTCCTCGCCGACATAACCGGCCTCGGTCAGCGTCGTCGCGTCCGCCATGGTGAACGGCACGTCGAGCAGGCGCGCGAGCGTCTGCGCCAGCAGCGTCTTGCCGCAGCCGGTCGGGCCGACGAGCAGAATGTTCGACTTCGCCAGCTCGACCTCGGCACCCTTCGCGCCGTGGTTCAGCCGCTTGTAATGATTGTGCACCGCCACCGACAACACGCGCTTGGCATGTTGCTGGCCGATGACATAGTCGTCGAGTTCCTTGCAGATCACCCGCGGCGTCGGCACGCCGTCCTTGGTCTTGACCAGCGCGGTCTTGGTCTCTTCGCGGATGATGTCGTTGCACAGCTCGACGCACTCGTCGCAGATGAACACCGTCGGACCCGCGATAAGCTTGCGAACCTCGTGCTGGCTCTTGCCGCAGAACGAGCAGTACAAGGTGTTCTTCGAGTCCCCGCCCGTCAATTTGGTCATGGGATTCCTTTCCCGCTCCGGCGCGGTGACACTAAGTATAACAGTCTAGCGGGCAATGCTGCTCCGCCGCAAGGGGGCGCAGCAGCCACCAGCTGGGCGCAGCGATAATCCAGCTGACTTTACGCTGCCTTCAACGTCTCGCCCTCGATCGGCGTCGGGCGCTTGGTGACGACCTCATCGATCAGCCCGAATACCTTGGCTTCGTCCGCCGACAGGAATTTGTCGCGCTCCATGGCAAGCTCGATGACTTCGAGCGTCTGGCCGGTGTGCTTGGCGTAAAGCTCGTTCATCGAGTGCCGGACCCGCAGGATTTCCTTCGCCTGGATCTCGATGTCGGTCGCCTGGCCCTGCGCGCCGCCCGACGGCTGGTGAACCATGATCCGCGCATTCGAAAGACTGGTACGCATGCCAGGCTCGCCCGCCGCGAGCAGGAAGCTGCCCATCGACGCCGCCTGACCGACACAGGTCGTCGCCACCCTCGGCCGGATGTACTGCATGGTGTCATAGATCGCCATACCGGCGGTGATCACGCCGCCCGGCGAGTTGATATACATGTTGATATCCTTCTTCGGATTCTCCGACTCAAGGAACAACAGCTGCGCGACGATCACCGATGCCATGTGGTCCTCGACCTGGCCGGTGACGAAGACGATACGCTCGCGCAGCAGCCGCGAATAGATATCAAACGAGCGCTCGCCGCGGTTCGAGGTCTCGATGACCATCGGGATCAGGCCGGCGACGGGTTCGGGCAGGTACATGGGGAAGGCTCCGTTGGGGTAATCTCTACGTCGGACGTTTCGCGGCGGGTTTCAAGGCTTAGTGTGACGCGGGTTTCATCCTTCCATTGAAGAGGAAGACGAACCAAGCTCGACTTGGAATTCGGCGCGCAACAATATTTCAAAGATCGTGAAGATCACGACCCGTGTATAGGGACTTCACCACCTTCCAAGCCGAAGACGCCTGCAGCGGGCGGGCGAGAGCGCGCGCTGAAACGTCGAAAGTGCAGAGAGTAACTATGGTCATCGACCGTTATTAACCGATATGGCCTATTTAGTCAAGCTGCTCTCGTACTTGCTGGAGCGCGATGCAATGAGTCTGACCTGCTATCCTGTGTCCGGCCCGCTCACCCTGAGCCTTCGTCGAAAGGTCCTATCCGGATAGGACCCTTCGACGAAGGCTCAGGGTGAGCGGATCAGATGAATGCCCCGCCCCCCTCGCCGAGATGAGGGGAGCAGTAAACAGGAGGCTCACGCCACCATCCGCCAGAAGCCGAGCTGCGGCGCGCCCATCAGCGCCGGGTGCGCCCAGGTCGCCACCGCGTAGAGCAGCACGCCACCGGTCAGTGCGGTCCAGCCGGGCAGCGCCGTCGCCCACGCTGCACGTCCACCGAACTGCGCCCCGAACGGCACGAAGGCTGTCGCGCGCTCATGCGCGGTCCACGTGTCACCGAGCTGCAGCCGCTTCTTGCCATCCTGCAACCGTGCTCCGACTAGCGCCAAGACCGCAATCGCGGCCGCTAGAAGTATGGTGCGCAGATCGCCCGACACGGTCGCGTGGACAGCCGCCCAGATTGCAAAAGCCCACATCATCGGATGCCGGGTGATGCGAAGAACACCGCCCGGCTCCAGCGTGCGGCCCGGTGCGCGCGGACGCCCGCCGCCCATCAACGCGGGGTTCGGCACGGTCGTCGAGCCGACGAACAGCACGCTGGCGAACAGCATCAGCAGCGCTGCGAGCCACCACAGCGCATCGGGCGCGACCCACAGCAGTTGCACCGGCGCATGCCGCCATTCGGCAACGGCCCAGCCAAGCGTCGCGAAAGCGATCACCGAGTAGACGATCGCAAAGCCGCCCTCGCCGATGGTACCGACAAGCGGCGCGCGTAGCGGATGCGAGAGCAGGAAGTGACTGCCGACGAACAGGATCAGCGCGAGTGTGAGGAGGATCATTGCCGCGTGGTCACGTCACTTCGGATACTGGAGCGGCAATGCGTCATGCGGGAGACGCAGGTAGCGGTCACGCAGCTCGGTCTGGCGAGTGGTCAGCGGCTGCTGGACGCCGTCGATCAGCACCATCGTCGGTGCCGACGCCAGCTCGAGCGGATCGCCGTCCCACACGACGACGTCGGCGCGCTTGCCCGCGGTCAGCGAGCCGGTGTCGGTAAAGCCCCAGATGCGTGCCGGGACAACGGTGATCGACGCCAGCGCCTGTGTCCAGCTGAGGCCGACGCCGCCGGGCACGCGGCCTTGCGCGACGGTGTTACCGGCGAACTGCGGCAGGTTGCGCGTCTGGTTGCCGGTACCGTCGCCGAAGCTGCCGATCGCGACCGTGACGCCCGCGGCGACCATACGACCGATGTTCGACTTGGTCGCGGCGAGCGACTCGAACTGCTCGGGCCGGTCGTCAAGCGTGCCGGTGATGACGGGCACCTTCGCCGCCGCGATCTCGCTCGCCACCAGCCAGCCTTCGTTCGCGCCGATCAGGATCAGCTTGAGCGCCGGGAAGCGGGCGCGCAGCCGCAGCACGTTCATGATGTCCGAGGCGCGCTCGACATGGACGACGAGCGGCATGCGCCCCTCGACGACGGGGATCAGGGCCTCGGCGTCGAAGCGCGTCAGCAGCGCCTCGCGCGGTTCGAGCGCGCGGTAGCGGCCGCGGTTGGCGGCGAGGTCGCGCGCCTCGCTCAGCCCCTCCTCGAACGCCGCGAACGCCGCCGGGCGTGAACCGCCGGCGATGCGTGCGCCCTGTTCGCCGAGCTCGACGAACTGGAACGCGCGGCCGCGCATCAGCAGGTTCGGACCGGCGGCGAGGGTGATCAACGCGCCCTGTCCGCCGAACACCGCGTGCGTGGCGCTTAAGGCCACCGCGGCGCGGGTCACGCCGGCCTGACGGGTAACGGCAACAGGGCTGCTCGCGGGATTGAGTGCGGTCGCGGCATCGAGCCCGGCGCTGAACGGCGCACGGCGGGCGGCGGTGTCGTTCGACGGCGTGCCTTCCTCGACTTCGTACAGGCCGACCTGCGACATCGCTGCGATGATGCCGGGCGTCACCCACTTGCCGGTCGCGTCGATCACCGTCGCGCCCGGCGGCACGGCGACGTTGCCGACCGCGATGATACCGCCGCCCTGGATCAGCACGGTTGCGGTCACCGGGTCGGCGAGGCCGGTCGCCACCGTGCCGCCGATAATCGCGGTGATTGGGGCGCGGGTGGATGGGTAGACTGTTGCGCTGGCTGCGGTCAGCGGCACTGCCAGCGCGGCGATGAGCAGGGCGAGGCGCTTCACTTTACGTCTCCACGGCCCGGCTGGCCGAGCTCGAAATCGGTGGTGCCGCGGCGTCTGGGGTCGCTCGCGTCGTAGAGCAGCGCGCCGTCGATCCAGACTTTCTCGGCGCGCGCATAGACCGAGAACGGGTCGCCGTTCCACAGCACGACGTCGCCCATCTTGCCCGCCATCAGGCTGCCGGTGCGGTCGGCGATGCCGAGACCCTTGGCCGGATTGAGCGACAGCCACTGCCATGCGACTTCGGGCGCGATGACGATACCGGCGCGCCTGCCTGCGGCGAGCGCCTTGGCGGCTTCCTGGTTCAGGCGCTGGATGCCGTCGGGATCGTCGCTGTGGACGATCGCGCACGCCCCGGCGTTGTGGACCAGCGCGATGTTCTCGCGGATGCCGTCGTACGACTCCATTTTGAAGCCCCACCAGTCGGCCCACATCGCCGAGCAGATGCCTTCCTTCGCCAGCAGGTCGGCGATCTTGTAGCTCTCGACGGCATGATGGAAGGCGGCGACGTGGTAGCCGAATTCGTGGCTCATCGCGATGACGTTGGCCATCTCGTCGGCGCGGTAGCAGTGGTTCTCGACGAGGATCTCGCCGTTCAGCACGCCCATCAGCGTGTCGTTGGCCAGCTCGCGGCGCGGGGCGTCGGTCGGCTTGGCGGTGCCCGCCTTAGCCTTACGGGTGTAGTCGTCCCACTTGCGCTTGTAGATCGTCGCGTCGGACCACGCCTGCCGGTCGACCGCGATGTTGCCCATCCGGGTCGACGGCTCCTGCCCCTTGCCGCCATAGACGCGCTTGGGATTCTCGCCGCACGCCATCTTGAGGCTGGGCAGCGCGCCAGGAAACTTCATGTCCTGCGCGGTGCGGCCCAGCACGTTCTTCAGCGTCACGCCGCGCCCGCCGAACAGGTTCGCCGACCCCGGCAGGATGTGCATCGTCGTGACGCCGCCGGCGATGGCGCGGGTAAAGCCGGGGTCCTGCGGCCAGATCGAATGCTCGGCCCAGACTTCGGAGCGATTGGGGCCGGTCGCCTCGTTGCCGTCGGAGTTCGATTCGACCGCCGGGCTCGGATACACGCCCAAGTGGCTGTGGATGTCGATGATGCCCGGCGTCAGCCACTTGCCGGGCGCGTCGATGACGGTGGCCCCGGCGGGGATCGCGACCGTCTGGCCGACCCCGGCGATCTTCCCGTTCTCGCGCCGCACTGCGCCACCGGTGAACTTATGCCCCTCGCCGTCGTACACCGTCGCGCCGCGGATGACGGTGGTGACACCGGGATAGGGCCTGTAGGTCGACGGGAACGGGTCGCGCGGAATGCTGACGACTTCGGCGGGCCTGCCATCAACGGCCTTGCTCGACGCGGTTGCGGGAGGCGGTGTCTTATGCGCGCACGACGCTGCTAGCAGCGCCAGGGTGAGTACCAATTTGCGCATCAATCGACCCCGTGCATCCAGCGCTTTAACAACGGCGAGATCAGCAGCAGGACGCCGCCGATCGCCGCGGCGATCCAGCCGATGGTCTGGAACACCCCGGCGTAGGTTTCGAGGCTGACCTTCAAGTTCGTCACCTGCCCGCCGACGGTCTCGACGCTCGCCACCTGCGCGACCGCGCCGCCGACGTACTCGGCGACGGCGATCGACAGGAACCAGACGCCCATCATCATGCCGACGATGCGCGCGATGGCGAGCTTGGTGATCATGCTGAGGCCGACCGGCGAAATGCACAGCTCGGCCATCGAGTGGATCAGGTACAGCCCCGCCAGCCACCAGATCGCGACCTTGTACCCGGCATCGGCGAAGTGCGTTCCCCAGACGAGGAACAGGAACCCCGCACCGACGCCGACCAGCGCGATGCCGAACTTGACCGGGATGCCGGGCTCGAGGCCGCGCCGTGCCAGCGCCGCCCACAGCGCTGCGAACACCGGCGCGAGCGCGACGATGAAAAAGGCGTTGAAGAACTGCGTCTGCCCCGCGGTGATGCTGAACAGCCCGAACACGCTGAGATCGGTATTGCGG
>CAXTTR010000073.1:5695-10389 GCA_964247215.1 uncultured Sphingomonadaceae bacterium | reverse complement strand
AGCCGTCGCTGCGGAAGTCTCCGATGTGCGGGATGACGTTGAAGGCGATCTGCTTGGTGAACTTGTTTGACGCCTTGGGGTCGCCGACGAACACCGCGCGGGTCTGCTCGAACAGCTCGTCCATGCCCGCTTTCCCCGCGCCGCTGACCGACTGATAGGTCGAAACGATAACGCGCTTGACCGTCGCCGCGTCGTGCAGCGGCTTCAGCGCCACCACCATCTGCGCGGTCGAGCAGTTCGGGTTGGCGATGATGTTGCGGCGCTTGTAGCCGTCGATCGCGTCGGGATTGACCTCGGGCACGATCAGCGGGACGTCGTGCTCCATCCGGTACAGCGACGAGTTGTCGATGACGACGCAACCGGCCGCGGCGGCGCGCGGGGCATGGATTTTCGTCGGCGCGCTGCCTGCGGCGAACAGCGCGATGTCCCAGCCGGTGAAGTCGAAATGTTCGAGGTTCATTACCTTGAGCTCGCGCCCGGTGTCGCCGAAGTCGATGATGTCGCCCTGGCTGCGCGACGAGGCGAGCGCGGCGATCTCGGCGATTGGGAATTCACGCTCGGCGAGGATGTTGAGCATCTCGCGCCCGACACTGCCGGTGGCGCCGACGACAACGATACGATAGGCCACACTGGTCTCCCTGTTACGGCCGCGGTCGATAGCCTATTCGGCCGCAAGCTCCAACCGGGTGTGAGCAGCGGTGGACTCACGCCGCGCCAGCCCCGCCGTGACCGCGAGATCGGCGGTGACATTGCCGAAGGTGCGGAAGATGTCGGGCAGCATCTCGACCGCGATCAGCAGCGGCAGCGTGCCGATCGATACCCCCATCGCGAGGCAGATTGGTGCGACCGAGGTGATGAACGACACCTGCCCCGGCAAGCCCACCGCCGCGATACTGACCGCGAACGCCACCGCGACGCCCGCCGCCAGCGTGAACGACGACAGCACCTCGCCGTGCAGCGTCGCGACGTAGATCACGACCGCGAGGTTGGCGAGCGGCGAGGTGATGCGGAACACCGACACCGCCAGCGGCAGTACGAGGCGCGCCGTCGCCTCGGGCACGCCGAGTTGCGCGGTCGCCGCATCGACCATCGCCGGCAAGGTCGCGATCGACGATTGCGTGCTGACCGCGACGACCTGCGCCGGGAGCGCTGCGCGCGCAAAGCTGGCAAGGCCGGTGCGCAGGAATACCGCCGCGCCAACGTACACCAGCGCGATCAGCACGACTTCGCTGATGATGACGATGCTGACGTAATGCGCCAGCACGCCGACTGCGCCGATCCCCGCGCGCGCACCGACGAGCAGCGCCAGCGCGAACACGCCGACCGGCGCGGCGAGCAGCACCCAATGCACAAGCACCAGCATCGTCTGGACAGTGGCGTCGAAGAAGCGCCTCAGCGCCTCGAGCAGCGGCGGTGCGATACGCGTCGCCGCCAGCGCGAAGGCGAGCGCGAACACGACGATAGGCAGCATCTTGCCCTCGGTCGCGGCGGCGACGATGTTCGGTGGCACGAAGCTGCGGAACCAAGCGGCCGCCGACAGCGCGACGGGCTTGACCGCGGCGGCGTGCTCCTGCGCCAGCAGCGCCTTTGCCGCCTGCACCGGGATCGGCCAGATGTGGAGCAGCGCGGGCACGAGGATGACGCCGAGCGCGCCCGAGAACAATGCCAGGCCAGCGAATACCAGCAGCGCGCGCCCGGCGAGGCGGCTGGCGGTGGCAGTACCAGCGGCGCTCGCCACCGCGGTGAACAGCAGCGCGAACACCAGCGGGATGATCGTGCCCTGCAACGCGTCGAGCCAGATGCCGCCCAGTGGCTCGGCAACGGCGCTGACCTGCGCGACAAGCGCGGGCGAGGCGGTCGCGGTGAGGACGATGCCGGCGGTTAGCCCGGCGACCAGCGCCGTAAAAGCGCGCGCGGTGAGGGTCACAGCTGCGCCAGCACGGCGTCAGCCATCGCGCGCGTGCTCAGTTCACCGCCCAGATCGTGCGTCCGCGCCCCGGCATCGAGCGCGGCACTGACCGCCGTCTCGACCCGTAGCGCCAACTCCGCGCGCCCCAGGCTGTAGCGCAGCGCCAGCGCGAGGCTCAGGATCGCAGCGCACGGGTTGGCGACACCCTGCCCGGCGATATCGGGCGCGCTGCCGTGAATCGGCTCGTACAATCCTGGGCTGCCAGCGCTGCCCAGCGCCGCCGACGGCAACATGCCGAGCGAGCCGGTCAGCATCGCCGCTTCGTCCGACAGGATATCGCCGAACAGATTGTCGGTCAGGATGATGTCGAACTGGCGCGGGTTCTTGACCAGTTGCATCGCGGTATTGTCGGCGAGCATGTGGCTGAGCTCGACCTGCGGATATTCGGCATCACGCAGCGCCTGCACCTCCTCGCGCCACAGCAGCCCCGATTCCATGACATTGGCCTTGTCGGCCGAGCAGACCCGGCCGGTGCGGCCCGCCGCGAGCTCGAACGCGACCCGCGCGACCCGGCGGATTTCGGACGAGGTATAAACCTGCGTATTGACGCCGCGCCGCTCGCCGTCGCCGAGGTCGGTGATGCCGCGCGGCTCGCCGAAGTAGACCCCGCCGGTCAGCTCCCGCACGAACAGGATGTCGAGCCCGGCGACCAACTCGCGCTTCAGACTCGACGCGTCCGCCAGCGCGTCGAAGCACCGGGCCGGGCGCAGGTTGGCGAACACGCCCATGCCCGCGCGCAACGCGAGCAGCCCGGCTTCGGGGCGCTTGTCATAGGCGACGCCCGCCCATTGCGGCCCGCCCACCGCTCCCATCAGCACGGCGTCGGCGCCTTTAGCGGCGGCCAGCGTCGCGGCGGTGAGCGGTTCGCCGTCGCGGTCGACGCCGATGCCGCCGAAGTTCGCGGTCGCCGTGACCACGTCGAGGCTCGCGTGGACGTTGAGCCAGTCAGCAACGCGTGCTGCCTCGGCAGTCACCTCGGGGCCGATACCATCACCGGGCAGCAGCAGCAGCGTCTTGGTCAAACCGATCTCCCTTGGACGCGGCTGTTGCGGTATTTCCAATCAAACGCAATCAGGCGTGACGCGGTGCCGCTAGGCGCTACGCTGTGCCGCTCCGCCGACCCACGGCTTCGTCGCGGCCAGCGTGGTCTCGTAGCGTCCGATTTCACCGCCAAGCGCCTCGGTCAGCCCGATCTCGTCGAGACCGCTCAGCAGGCAGTGCTTGCGGAACGGGTCGATCTCGAAAGTGAAGCGGTCCTGGAACGGCGTCGTGACGACCTGATTCTCGAGATCGACGGTGATCGGATCGGTTTGCGCGACCAGCATGAGCCGCTCGACCTGCGCCGGCGGCAATGCCACCAGAATCATCCCATTCTTGAACGCATTGCTGGCGAAGATATCGGCAAACGATGACGCAATAACGACTTTATAGCCGAGGTCGAGCAACGCCCATGCAGCGTGTTCTCGACTGGATCCACAGCCGAAGTTAGCTCCCGCTATCAATATCTCGGCACCTGCGTACTGCTCATTATCGAACACGTTACCAGCGATTGCACGATACTGGACGAACGCGCCCGATCCCAGCCCGGACCGGCTGACAGTCTTTAGGTGCCTGGCCGGGATGATCGCATCGGTGTCGATATTATCGACCCCGAAAGGTACCGCTAAACTTCTAATAAGATTTATCTTTTTCATATCTAGCACCGAATAAAAGTCATTACGGGTATAGCATTTCGTAACTTTGTCGAGTTATAGGAATACTTGTCGTACAGCGTAAGGGAGCCCGAAGTGCACTATCGTTTCTTGAGCGGTCTAGTTTTGACAACAGCGTTGTGTGCTCCTCCAGCGTTTGCCGGCGTCGCACTTACGCCTTTCTTAAGCGGTTACAACCAAGCGATATTTGCGACCGGTGTTGGCAATGACCTGATTGTCGCCGACCACTACGGCGGCATTAATGCCATTAACCGGACGACACATGTTGACACCTACATAGCCTCTGTTCCTAACCTGATCCATGGCAGCGAAGACGGGCTGCTCGGCATTGCGATGGATCCGAACTATGCCACCAACGGGCGTTTCTACACCTATGGAACGACCTGCGCTGGAGGCGACGTCAGCAGTTCAGCTTGCACCGGCGGGAAATACGTCAGCCAAGTGACGCGCTTCACCAACAACGCCATCGCCCAAGCGGCCACCGCGGCAGCTCCGAGCGTCATCTTGCAAATCGATCAGACCACGTCGTACCACAAAGGCGGGTGGATCGCCTTTGGCCCCGACAGCGATCTCTACATTGCGAGTGGCGATGGCGGGTATGATCCTAGCACGTACAATACTCACGGTAATATCGACACTAACAATAGCGGGCAGAACAAGAATTCCTTGTTAGGCAAAATTCTGCGTATCGACGTTAACCAGACTGCCGCGAACGACGCACCCGGCAAAAATTACGCGATCCCGGCCAGCAATCCGTTCGGCAATGAAGTCTTCGCTTATGGTCTGCGCAACCCCTATCGCGACAGCTTCGATAAGCTGACCGGTGACCTGTACATCGGCGACGTCGGTCAGGAAACCTTCGAGGAAGTCGATAAGATCGCCGCTGGCACTAACGGGCAGAACTTCGGCTGGCGCGCGCTGGAAGGATCAATCCCTACCCCCAATGTCAACGATGCCATACCCGACGGAGTTACCGCGCCTCTGTTAAGCTATGCACATAACGGCAAGGGTGC
>CAXTTR010000073.1:0-5685 GCA_964247215.1 uncultured Sphingomonadaceae bacterium | reverse complement strand
GGTCATCGGAGGCTATGTCTATCGCGGCAGCAAGATCGCTAGTCTTTATGGCCGCTACGTCTATGGCGATTTTGTCTCGGGCAACCTTTGGTCGATGAAACTCGACGGCACCGATGTCGAGCAGTTGCTCGACGGTACAGCATCGGTGGGCGCTTACAGCCTTACGTCATTCGGCGAAGACACCGACGGTAACCTGTATGTTGTCCAATTCGGTCAGGCGAACTCGGTCGAGATGCTGACTGGAACCGGGGCCGACGCGGTTCCCGAACCGGCGGTGTGGGCGCTGCTGCTGACTGGCTTCGGGATGACCGGCAGCGCCGTTCGCCGCCGCCGCGGCCGCACCGAGGTCGTTACCGCTTAGCGGGCGAACGCTCCCCGCTGGCATCGCCGGCGGGGAGCGCCTAAGTATCGGGCCTGCCTAGAGGACTCCCGGTATGACCGACGAAGCCGAGCTGAGCGGCGTGCCGGCGCGCCATCAGCGCGATCCGAGCCGCCGCATGGCGCACCAGAGCCTGACGATCGGCAACCACAAGCTGCATCCATCGACGCTGATGATGGGCTATGGCTACGATCCGGCGCTCAGCGAAGGCGCGCTGAAGCCGCCGATCTTCCTGACCTCGACGTTCGTCTTCGACAGCGCCGCCGACGGCAAGCGTTTTTTCGAGGGCATCACCGGCGTGCGGCCGGGCGGCTCCGAAGGTCTCGTCTACTCGCGCTTCAACGGCCCTGATCAGGAGATCCTAGAGGACCGGCTGGCGCTGTGGGAAGACGCCGAGGATGCGCTGGTATTCTCGAGCGGCATGTCGGCGATCGCGACGACGTTCCTCGCGCTGGTCAGGCCCGGCGACGTCATCGTTCATTCCGCCCCGCTCTATGCTGCGACCGAGACGCTGATCGGGCGCATTCTCGGACGGCTCGGGGTGACCTTCCTCGACTTCCCTGCGGGTGCGACGCAGCCCGAGATCGAGGCGGTGCTGACCGCCGCCAGGGCGCGCGGGCGTATCGCGGCGATCTATCTCGAAAGCCCGGCGAACCCGACCAACGCGCTGGTCGACGTCGAGGCGGTGCGCGATGTCCGCGCCGCCGTGCTCGGCGACGCCGCCGAGACGCCGCCGATCATCATCGACAACACTTTCCTCGGGCCGGTGTGGGCGAAGCCGCTGCACCAGGGCGCCGACCTCGTCATCTACAGCTTGACCAAGTACATCGGCGGGCACAGCGATCTCGTCGCGGGCAGCGTCCTCGGCTCGAAGACGGCGATCCTGCCGGTGCGGATGACGCGCAACACCATCGGCACGATCACCGACCCGCATACCGCATGGATGCTGCTGCGCAGTCTCGAGACGCTGGAACTGCGGATGGCGCGCGCCGGCGACAACGCCAAGACCGTCTGCGACTTCCTGCGCGCTCACCCCAAGGTCGAGCGCGTCGGTTACCTTGGCTTTCTGGAGCCCGGAAGCCGCCAGCGCGACATCTACGACCGCCACTGCCTCGGTGCAGGCTCGACATTCTCGCTGCTGGTCAGCGGCGGCGAGGCTGAAGCTTTCCGGCTGCTCGACAATCTGCGGCTAGTGAAACTTGCCGTCAGCCTCGGCGGCACCGAAAGCCTCGCCTCGCACCCGGCCGCGATGACGCATCTGTCGGTTGCCCCGGCGCGCAAGGCGGAGTTGGGGATTACCGACAATCTCGTGCGCGTCTCGATCGGCGTCGAACACCCCGACGACCTGATCGCCGATTTCGAGCAGGCGTTGAACGCGGTGTGACGGCTTGCCCAACCACGTCGGAAAGGTTGTGTATTTTTATACCAATAGCGTTGCAATGACCTGCATTGCGGACGTAAGCAGCACCGAATCACCAAGCGGTCGTGCCGGAGTGTTTGCATGTCGGATGCGAAGTACCTTCTGGTCTTCAAGGTAACTGGCACTAACGCTTTTCAAGCCAACACCGGGATCCTTTCCCTGCGGCATGGGAAACAACTGATAATGCAGTCGGCCGGCTTTTCCGGCGGACTGAAGTCGCCGACGCACTCTACTCCAATACCGAAAGAGACATATCACATCCGGCTTGACGACCGGCAGGTTGTCACGAAATACCCTTGGGCTGGTGATACGCCTGACCACATGCACCACTGGTACGGCATCGAGAAAATAGAAGCGCCAGAGTGGCAATGGGAGTGGGGCCACTACAGGGCTGCCCTGAACGAGCGTGATCAGCACATGGCACCCAACTATCGCGGCAACTTCCTCCACGGCAAGCTGCGTCCGGACGACTATACTCACGGCTGCATTTGTGAGCGCTCGGAGCAGATTTTACAGCATATATGGCTGATGAAGCCGCAAACCATTACTGTCCACGTTGAAAACTGACATGTCGAAACGGCAGGTTGTGGTTGCGTGCTTGCTGTTCGCCACTAGTGCGGCGGCACCTACCCCGCTGGTCTCGCAAGTGCTTGTCGATATGGGAACCCGCCAAGGCCCGGACCTCCCGAAGGCCGAACTGCTCGTGCTGACGAGCGATCACACGATGTTTAGGTTGCGCACGACATTGGCCGAAGCTCGCACTGTACTACGGCCCGGACTCGACCGCGGCTATTCGCTGTTCTGCGGTAACTGGCATGCCGAATCGGCTAATGTGATCGTAACCACCGATCGACTCGCTGAAAGCTACCAGTATCCGGCACTTGAAGCGGACCGCGCCGGACAGCATCGAATGACGCTGACGACCACCGGCAGCGGTAAGGCCGAATTGCCGGCGACGGCACGCAGCAGTGATCATGCATATAGCGTGGTTCGCAAGCTATCCTTCGACCCTGCAGAGGTCGAGCGGATCAGATTCACCTGCGCGCAAGCTTCGACGGTAAAACTCAAGTAATTTCAGTTTCGCCACCACGACCGCGGTACCGGTCGTGGTGGCGAACCAGGCTTATGCCGACGCCGAGCCCGGCTCGGACATCTTGCGGTGCTGCTCGGCGAGGACCGAGTCGGGGATTATGTTCGCCGCCGCCGCCTGCAACTTGTTCTTGAAGCCGCTTACCACCTTGTCCTTGCCCGCCATCAGCGCGTCATAGCCATGCTTGGCGGTGGCGGCGGGGTCTTCCTTCTCGCTGGTGCCGACCTTGGTGTCCATCATACCGGCGCGCTCGAAGAACTCGGTCTCGGTGGCGCCCGGCAGCAGGCAGGTCACCGTGATTCCGGTGTCCTTGAGCTCGTTGCGGAACGCCTCGGCGAACGAGTCGACGAACGCCTTGGTGCCGTTATAGACCGCCTGGAACGACCCCGGCATCAGCCCGGCGATCGACCCGGTGATCAGGATCTTGCCCGCATTACGCTGGCGCATATCCTTGCCGAAGCGGTGCAGCAAATACAGCGTGCCGGTGACATTGGTATCGACGACATGCTTCCAATCCTCGACCGGCTGATCGAGGAACGCGTGGCCGAGCCCGTGCCCGGCGTTGGCGAACAGCATCGCTACGGGACGGCCGTTGGTGCGCGCGTACAGCGCCTCGACGTTCTTCATCTCGGACAGATCGTTCTGGACGCCTTCGACGTGGACACCGAGCGTCGACAGTTCGGCAACCGCCTGATCGACGTCGCTATCGGCGGCGATCAGCAGGTCGTGGCCGTTCTGCGCGGCGAGCTTGGCGAGTTCGAAGCCGATCCCCATCGAGCCGCCGGTGACGACGGCGAGCGGGCGAGTGCCTTCCATTGCATTTCTCCTGGGTTGAGTGGATGCCGCTTCCAACCCAAGTCTGCCGCTACCGGTTCCCAGAGCGCTCGCTACGCCGGTGTAACTATGCGCTTATCAGCCCGCATCAGTTCGCGCACGTCGGTCAGCCGCCCGGTCACCGCCGCCGCTGCCGCCATCGCCGGCGACAGCAGATGCGTCCGCGCCCCCGGCCCCTGCCGCCCGGCGAAATTGCGGTTCGACGTCGAGGCGCAGCGCTCGCCCGCCGGGACCTGATCGGGGTTCATGCCGAGGCACATCGAGCACCCCGGCGCGCGCCAGTCGAAGCCGGCATTGATGAAAATCCGGTCGAGCCCCTCGGCCTCGGCCTGCAGCTTGACCAGCCCCGAGCCCGGCACGACGAACGCCTGCTTGATGCCGCGCGCCACCCGCCGCCCGCCGAGCACGGCAGCGGCGGCGCGCAAATCCTCGATCCGGCTATTGGTACAGCTGCCAATGAACACATGTTCGACCGCGACCTCTTCGAGCTTCTCGCCCGCGCGCAGGCCCATATAGTCAAGCGATGCCGCCGCCGCCGCGCGCTTGCCGGCATCGGCGAACCGTGCCGGATCGGGCACGGTGCCGGTGATCGGCACGACATCCTCGGGCGACGTTCCCCATGTCACCAGCGGCGCGATTGCCGAGCCGTCGATCACCACGGTCCGGTCGTACACCGCGCCCGCATCGCTCGGCAGCGTCGACCAATAAGCCACCGCGGCGTCCCACCCGGCCCCGGCAGGCGCGCGCGGACGGCCTTTCAGATACGCGAACGCCTTCGCATCGGGCGCGACCAGCCCGGCACGCGCCCCCGCCTCGATCGCCATGTTGCAGACCGTCATCCGGCCTTCCATGCTCAGCGCCGCGATTACCGGCCCGGTGTACTCGATGACATAGCCGGTACCGCCCGCCGTCCCGAGCGCGCCGACGATGGCCAGCGCGACATCCTTCGCCGTTACCCCAAAGCCGAGTTCGCCCTCGATCCGTACCTCCATCGCCAGCGAGCGCTTGAGCAGCAGCGTCTGCGTCGCAAACACATGCTCCACCTCCGACGTGCCGATGCCGAACGCCAGCGCCCCGAACGCGCCGTGCGTCGCGGTATGGCTGTCGCCGCACACCATCGTCAGCCCCGGCAAGGTGAAGCCTTGCTCCGGACCGATGACATGGACGATGCCCTGCGCCGCCGCGTTGATGGCGATATGCTCGATGCCGAACTCGGCGCAGTTCGCCGCCAGCGCCGCGACCTGCGCCGCCGACTGCGGGTCGGCGATCGGCTCGAAGCGGTGGCTGGTCGGTACATTATGGTCGGGCACCGCCAGCGTCAGATCGGGCCGCCGCACCGTGCGACCCGCCAGCCGCAGCCCCTCAAACGCCTGCGGCGTCGTCACCTCGTGGATCAGATGCCGGTCGATCCAGATCAGCGCGGTGCCGTCCTCGCGCTGATGGACGATATGGTCGTCCCAGATCTTGGCGTAGAGCGTGCGGGGAGGAAATACATTTTGGGACGACTGTGACATCAGTTCTAACTCGAAGCTGCTGTCGCTTGACGTTCAACGACGAAGGCATTTGCCTTAGTTACCAAGCTTTCGCAGAACAGCCCAACCGAGTCGGACAAGGAAATCACCTCTTCTAAATCGACCGGCATGGGTCCCCCTCTCCTATATAGATGAGCATTCGGCCATTTTCTAACCTGCTGCCATGTTCTGTCATCGACGATGCCTGCTTGATGCACGATGCAGTTTCTCATAATAGCAAGATAGTTCAAAGCACTATGGTGTACGGACTTGTTAATTAGACCTGTAGCACCGACACCGAAGGCAGTCTGATATTTGTGCTGCCAATTACTAAACGTTCCGAAGCTCGGTACTGGGTGTTTAAGTTCAAGCTCGACTGAGATCGTCTCAAATACGTCCTTAACAAGTTTTTCAAGGACTGTCATTGCAGATACTATTAGATGATTTAAAG
>CAXTTR010000072.1:3240-10415 GCA_964247215.1 uncultured Sphingomonadaceae bacterium | reverse complement strand
CTGTTCGGCTGGACGCTGATCGTGGCGCCGTTCGGGGCGAGCGCCAGCGACGTTTTCGGCCGCATCACCTCGAACGATCTCGTGATCCACATCGGCCAGGCGGTGATCTCGCCGGGAACCATCGTCGGCGGCCTCGTCATCCTGTTCGTCGGGCTGCTGGTGACGCGCAGCATTCGCCACTGGCTCGAAGCGCGTTACCTGCCGGCGACGGCGCTCGACATCGGTGTCCGTGCCTCGCTCGCCACCGCGGTCAGCTACGCCGGCGCTATCCTCGCGCTGGTGTTCGCCTGCACTTTCCTGGGGCTCAGCCTCGACCGCATCGCGCTGTTCGCCAGCGCGCTGTCGATCGGCATCGGCTTCGGGCTGCAATCGGTGATCAGCAACTTCGTCTCCGGGCTAATCCTGATTGTCGAGCGCCCGATCAAGGTCGGCGACTGGATCGCCATCGGCGACCTCGAGGGCGACGTGCGCCGGGTTAGCGTCCGCGCTACCGAGATCGAGATGAAGGACCAGTCGCGGCTGATTGTCCCCAATCTCGACCTGATCACCAAGACCGTGCGTAACGTCACCCATGGTGGCGCGCTGGGGCGCATCCGCATCGTGCTCCGCGTCAACGACGACGCCGATCCGCTGGCGCTGCGCGAGCTGCTCGTCGCGCATCTGGCGGCGCACCCCCAGGTTCTCGCCGAGCCCGCGCCGGCGGTGTACCTGACCGAGGCGCGCGACGGCGGGCTCGAGTTCACCAGCTTTGCTTACGTGCCCTCGGCGCGCGACGTCTACGGAGTTCGCAGCGACCTGCTGTTCAAGATCGTCCCCGACCTCAAGGCCAACGGCTTCGCGCTCGCCAATTCGAGCACGATCGTCAACCTCGGCGTCGACGGACGGCCGATCGAACCAGCCGCGGGCGGAGCGGTAGCGCCGCGGAATTAGCCCAGCTCTACCCCGCCGCAGCGAGTTCCTCCGCCGTGATCGGCGCACCGAGTGTACCGCTGATCGCCCAGGCGAGTGCGGCGTCGACCTCGAAGCGGATCAGCCGGTTGACGGATCGCTGGTACAGCGCCAGCTCGTAAGCGCCGTTCTCGCGCGCCAAAAGGCCGATTTCAGTCAGGTCAGTGGTGATCTTCATAGTATGGACCCCCGGTCAGCGGTCATGCCGCTTGACCAAGCTAGGCCTA
The DNA here is from genome assembly GCA_964247215.1 of uncultured Sphingomonadaceae bacterium. Taxonomy (GTDB): domain Bacteria; phylum Pseudomonadota; class Alphaproteobacteria; order Sphingomonadales; family Sphingomonadaceae; genus Polymorphobacter_B. Next base: position 9,240 of record CAXTTR010000072.1, on the reverse strand, counting down.
GCTAATGCAAAAGATAGCTTTATTTTCGAATAGATGGAACTAAATGCGTTGCAGTAACGAGTTGTTATCCATGAACAACTGGAGGTGCAGCGCGGATGCGTGTTATCGCTGCATCCAGAAGCACTGTCGCCACTGGATCGAACATTTGACTGAACCGGCTGGCGGCGATGCCAGCGCCGCTCGGGAACAGCACCGGATTGTCGCGGTAGCTCGGCGGCATTAGTGCGCGTGCCGCAGCGTTGGGCGTCGAGTAACCGGTCAGCAGCGCGAGGTCGCGGGCGCGCTCGGCCCCGAGCAGGTAATCGATCAACGTGTGCGCCGCCCGTGGCCGCGTCGAGGCGCGCGGTATCGCGAGCACATCGGCGCTGAGCAGCCCGCCTTCGCGCGGTACAACGAAGCCGAGGCCGGCATCGCGCCGCATGACCGCGGCGATGTCGCTGTTGTATTCGATGACAAGATCGACGGTGCGCTCGAACAGCAGTTCCTGGCCGTCGTCGGTGTGGAACAGCTTGAACGCGGGCTTGCGCGCGATCAGCATATTGGCAACCGCAGCGACACCGCCGGGAGTGAGCGGCTGGCCCAGATACATCGCGCCCAGTTGAAGCAGCTCGGGCGACACTTCGATCGACGCCAGCCGGTGATCGAACCGGTGATCGGCGAAAACCGCGCTCCAGCTGTCTGGCGCTGCCATGCCAGGCGGCAGCCGCGAGCGCCGGTAGCCGAGCCCGAGCACCTGCCACGTGTACGGCACCGAATGGCGGTTGCCGCGATCGTAGCTGGGATCGCGCCAGAACGGCATCAGATTGCGGCGCGCGGGCAACAGCCGGTGATCGAGCGGAAGCAACAGTGCCGCCTCGCGCAACCGCTGCAACCCAAGGTGCGACGGCACGATCACGTCGTAATCGGTACTTCCCGCCGATAGCTTGGCGAGCAGTTCGTCATCGGTGGCGAAGGTCGACAGCTCGACGTGCGTGCCGGTGCGGCGCTCGAAGTCCCGCAGTGTCGTGCTGCCGACGTAGCTGTCCCAATTGTAAAAGCCGATGCTGTCGCGGTCGCCACCCGAGCACGCCGGGATCAGGCTGAGCGCGAAGCCTGCGCCGATGCCGCCCGCCAGCGCTCGCCGGGTGACAGCCGTCATGCCGAGCGCAGCAGCCAGTCGTAGTCGAGCCGCGGCACGACCGCATCGAAGCGCGCCTGCTCACCGCGCTTGACGGCGCTGAACACGTCGATGACGCGCGCGCCGAGATAGTCGCGCAGCAGCGCCGAGCGGGCGCAGCGCTCGATCGCATAGGCCCAGTCCGACGGCAGCCGCTCGCCGGTGCCGTCGTGATCGTCGCCGGTGACAGGTGGTCCGGGGTCGATGCGGTTGGTCAGTCCGTGGTGGATGCCCGCTAGCGCGGCGGCCGCGGCGAGGTAGGGGTTCGCGTCGGCCCCGCTGACGCGATGTTCGAGCCGTCGGCTGGCGGCCGGACCCGCTGGAATGCGGACCGCGACCGTGCGCTTGTTGACGCCCCAGCAAGCCCGCGCCGGGGTGTAGCTCGGCTGCGTGAACCGCCGGTAGCTGTTGGCGTTGGGCGCGAAAATCGCCATGCTGTCCCCCATCGCGTCGCACGCGCCGCCGACGGCGTGGCGCAGCGCGGCGCTGCCCTCGGGCGCGTCGGCGGCAAGGATGTTTGCCCCGTTGACGTCGAGCACGCTGATATGGAGATGCAATCCACTGCCCGGTTGCGCCGCGAACGGCTTGGCCATGAAGGTCGCGGCAACGCCATGCGCGGCGGCGACGCCCTTGGCAGCGCGCTTGAAGCGCACGGCATCATCGCAGGCGGCGACCGCGTCCGGGCGGTGGGCGAGCGTCAATTCGAGCTGGCCGGGGGCGTATTCGGATATGGCGGTTCCTGCCGGAACACCGATAACGTCGCAGGCGGACCACAGCGCGCGCAGGTAGTCGCTGGCGATGTCGTCAGGCTCGAGGCCGAAGACTTGCGCCTCGGCGGCATGCCTGCCGTCGCTGCCGCGACGCTGCTGGACACCGCCTGCAACGGTGCGCTCGGCGTCGAGCAGGGTGAACTCAAGTTCGCAGGCGAGCACCGGTGTCAGGCCATCGGCGGCGAAACGGTCGACGACGCCCTGCAGGACCGTGCGCGGGTCGAGTTGGCAGCGGTTGCCGTCGAGTTCGCGCAGGCTCAGCATGACCTGCGCCGCCTCGGGGCCGAGCCACGGGGCGGCGGTCAGCGTACCCGCGACCGGCCACGCCAGCCGGTCGGCATCGCCGTCGGGCCACAGCTCGGGCTCGTCGAGGTCGAGCCCGGTGACGTCGACGACCATGATCGAGCCGGGCAGGTGCACGCCGTGTTCGTAAGCGGCGGCAAGATCGGCGCGACGCAGGCGCTTACCGCGCGCGACACCTGACAGGTTGGTGAAGAATAGGTCGGCGAACGCGGTCGCCGGGTGTGCAGTCAGGAAAGCGTCGAGTTCAGCGTGGTCAGCAGGTAGCGGCGGGCGGGTCATCGCGGTGTCGGCAGGCGGTGCATCGGCCTGGCTTAGCGCGATAGCAGGATATTTCGCAACCGGACCGCTACGTCGTCACCCCCGCGCAGGCGGGGGTGCTTATCGTCGAGCTTACGCCGGTGAAGCGACACCCATCCGCGCCGGTTCCGGCAGGTTCGCTGCGTGGGCGGCACCGGGCTTCGCCCCGAACAGCGCCTTCAGCTCGGACTTCAGGATCTTGCCGTTGGCGTTGCGCGGCAGCGAGCCGTTCCAGAAGCGCACTTCAACGGGTACCTTGAACGCTGCCAGCCGCGCCGCGACGAAGTCGCGCAGCTCGGCTTCGGTGGCGGTCGAGCCGGGGCGCAGCGTCACCACTGCCGCCGGCTCCTCCCCCAAGCTATGGTGCGGCCGCGCGACGATCGCGGCGTCCATCACCGCGGGGTGGTCATACAGCGCGTTCTCGACCTCGACGCAGTAGATGTTCTCGCCGCCGCGGATCAGCATGTCCTTGGCACGGTCGATGATGAAGCAGAAGCCCTCGGCATCGAGCCGCGCGAGGTCGCCGGTGCGGACCCAGCCGTCGACGAAAGTCTCGGCGGTGGCCGCGGGCTTGCGCCAGTATCCCTTCACGACATTGGGACCTTTGCCCCATAGCTCGCCGACGGTGCCGGCGGGCAGGATGTTGCCGTCAGGGCCGGTGATCTTCATCTCGCAGACCGGGACCGCCGGGCCGCAGCTGTCGGGGCGATGCTGGTAATCCTCGGCCATGTGGTGCGTGAAGGTCGCGCTGGTCTCGGTCATGCCCCAGCCATTACCAGCCTGCGCCTTGGGGAACACCGCCTTGATCTGCCGCACCAGCTCGGGAGCCGATGGCGCGCCGCCGTAGGCGATGCTTTCGAGGCTCGACAGGTCGTAGCTGGCCCGCGCCGGATGCTCGATGATCTGCCACGCGATCGTCGGCACGCCGCCGCATCCGGTGATTTGCTCGCGCTCGATCAGCGCCATCGCCGCCTCGACGTCCCACTTGCGCATCAGCACCAGCTTCGCGCCCGCGAACAGCGACGGCGACAGCACCGCATGGCAGCCGGTGGCGTGGAAGAACGGCACCGACAGCAACGTCGCCTTCTGCGGCCCGGCGGGGTCGGGCAGCGGCGGCATCTCGCCCCGGCGCAGGAAGCTGCGCGCCGCCGAAATACCGCTCGCCATGATGTTCGAGACGATGTTGCGGTGGGTGCCGAGCGCGCCCTTCGGCTTGCCGGTGGTGCCGCTGGTGTAGAAGATCGTCGCGTCGTCCTCAGGCATCAGCTCGGTTGCGGGTAGCGGCGTATCGGGCAGCGCGGCCCAGCTGTTCGGCGGGCCGATGACGCTCTCGAGATCGACGAGGCGCGGATCGCCGTGCGGCTCGGTGCTCCGGGTCACGTAAATGCGTTCGAGTGCCGGGCACGCCGCAAGGTGCCCGGTCAGTCGCGCCAGCCGCTCGCCGTCGATGAGCAGCAGCTTCGCACCCGAGTCGACCAGCCCGTACTCGAGCTCGCCGCCGGTCCACCACGCATTCAGCGGCGTCACGATCGCGCCGAGCAGCTGCGCGGCGAAGAACGCTACCGGCCATTCGGGAACGTTGCGCATGACGATCGCGACACGGTCGCCCTTGGTGACGCCGTCGGCAGCGAGCCGCTGGCTGAGCACCAGCGTCGCGCGCTCGAACGCCTCGAAGCTGACGCGCTCGTCCTCGTGGATCAGGAACTCGCGCGCGCCGTGCTGCCGTCCGGCGAGAAAGACGTCGCGCAACGTCGGCGGGGCGTTCTTCCAGGTTCGCGTCGGGATACCGCGGATGGTCAGCGTCGCCATCTCGAACGGCGCACCCGGCGCGGTCAGCAGCGCGTGCGCGGCTTCGATCGACATGGCGGGCCAGGCAGCGGTTGTCATGACAGTCCCCAAGGTAACGGTGTTTTCACGCATTCAAGCCGATTGCGGCGCGGGACGCCAGAGACTCCTGCAGTCAGGCAGCACCCAGCCCGCTCATCCCGAGCGAAGTCGAGGGACGCACAATCTCCGGGCAGGTCCCTCGACTTCGCTCGGGATGAGCGGGGGTAAGCTCGATCTAAGCGCAAGCAGCGCTAATCACGAAAATGCAGATCATCAGTGCGCTCGGTGCTCGCCAGCGAACGGCGCAGCGTCGGGTCGAGCAGCGCATACAGCAGCAGCCCCGCCAGCGCTGCCGCCCCGAGCCAGTAGGGATAGCTGTGCCCAAGCCCGTACAGCCCGATGCCCGCGGCGGGCGCGAAGACGAAGCACGCACCGTTGATCGCGGTGACCGCGCCGGCCACCGCGCCCTGCTCCTCGTCCCCCACCACCAGCGAGGCGCCCGCGGTGAACCCGGGTCGCGCGAAGCCATAGCCGAGGCTGGTCAGCGCGAACGCGGTGACGATGCCGTGGTAGCTGCCCGCCAGCGCGATACCTGCGGTGCCGAGCGCCGCCAGCAGCGCACCCCAGCGCATCAGCATCCCCGGCGTCATCCGCAGCATGCGGATCAGCCCCCACTGCGCCAGCAGCGTCGCGCCCGCGCCGACCATGAACGCCGTGCCGACCGCCTTGGCGGCGTCCGCCGGCGCGCCGCCGACATGGTCGATGATCAGGAAGCCGAGCGCCTGGCCGGTGGCGGCCTGGATGCTGCCGCTGGCGAAACCGTAAAGCATGAACGGCAGGATGCGCCGGTCGCGCCAGCTCAGCCGCGTCGTCCGCCCGGCATCGGCGGCGACGGCGGTCGCTCCGGTCGCGCCGCCAAGGATGCTCGGCATCGTCGACGGTGCCCCGTGGCGGTTGTGCTCGCGGTCGTGCTGTGAGCCGTGTTCGGGGCCTGGGTGATCGCTCGGCAGCAACCGCCACAGGATCACCGCGACCACCGCCGCGATCGCCGCGAAGCCGAACATCGGCCCCGACAGTCCGAAGGGTGCAAGCTGCAGGTACGGCGCGACACCCGGCCCCAGGATGGTACCGAGCCCGAACGCCGAGGTCAGCATGGCGAGCGCGGCGGTGCGCTCATGCTCCGAGCTGCGCGCCGCGACATACGCCTGCGCCGCCGGGTTGGACGCCGAGCCGAACAGCCCGAAGATGGCGCGCAGCACCGCGAACAGCCCCAGTGTCGCCAGCGGCGCGAGCCAATGCTCGAGCCCGGCGAAGATCGTGAAGGCGCAGCCAAGCATCGACACGCCGAAGCCGATGACGCCGAGCTGCATCAGCCGCTTGCGCCCCTGCCGGTCGGAGGCGCGCGCCCAGTACGGTGCCGAAAATGTCCACAGCAGCGCCGAGAACGAGAAGATCACCGCGACGCCGAGGTCCGGGATATGGATCGCCCGCGCGATCGACGGCAGCACCGACTGCAGCGCGGTGTTGCCGGCCGCGACGGTGAGCAGCACGATGAACAGCACGGCGAAGTCACGGCGGGGGAGGGTGGTGGCGGCCATGACCATTACGTCATGGCCGATGCAAGCCGCCCTTTCCAGCCCTCTCCCG
>CAXTTR010000072.1:0-3140 GCA_964247215.1 uncultured Sphingomonadaceae bacterium | reverse complement strand
GGCGTCAGATACAGCTTGCCGCCCGGCTGCGGGTTGAACGCCGCGTACCACGGGTCGAAGTTACGCACCGTCGAGGCGCGCTGCTCGCCGGGCGAGTGCGGGTTCGACGTCACCTGCGACAGCAGTGCCGCGTCGCGCTGACGCTCGCGCCAGACCTGCGCGAAGCCGAGGAAGAAACGCTGGTCGCCGGTCAGGCCGTCGATCACCGGCGCGGGCTTGCCGTGCAGTGACAGGTGATACGCGTCGTACGAAATCCGCAGCCCCGCGAGGTCGGCAATGTTCTCGCCGAGTGTCAGCCCGCCCTTGATGTGCGTGCCGGGCAGCACCTCGTAAGCATCGTACTGCGCAATCAGCTTGTCGGCGCGGGCCTTGAACTTAGCCGCGTCCTGGGGCGTCCACCAGTCGCGCAGCGTGCCGGTCGCGTCATATTGACGGCCCTGATCGTCGAAGCCGTGGCTGATCTCGTGGCCGATGACGACGCCGATGCCGCCGTAGTTGACCGCCGGATCGGCGTTCGGATCGAAGAACGGGGCCTGCAGGATCGCTGCCGGAAAGACGATCTCGTTCTTCGGCGGGTTGTAGTAAGCGTTCACCGTCTGCGGGGTCATGCCCCATTCGGTGCGGTCGAGCGGCCCGCCGAGCTTGTGCAGATTGCGCTGGTATTCGAACGCCTGCGCCCGGTTGGCATTGCCGAACGCATCACCGGCGCTGACTTCAAGAGCAGTGTAGTCGCGCCACTTCGAAGGATAGCCGATCTTCGGATCGAAGCTGGCCAGCTTGATCTTCGCCTGCGCCTTGGTCGCCGCCGACATCCAGTCGAGCGTGTCAATGCGCGCCGCCATCGCGGCGCGCAGGTTGGCGACCAGTGCGTCCGCCTGCGCCTTCGCCTCGGGGGTGAAATACTGCGCGACGTAAAGCCGTCCGACCGCCTCGCCGAGCGCCACGTTGGTCGCGGTGACGGCGCGCTTCCAGCGCGGCTGCTCCTCGGGCTGACCGTTGAGCACGGTGCCGTTGAACGCGAACGCCTCGTCGCGGAACGCCTTGGGCAACACCCCGGCGCGCGCCTCGAGGACGCGCAACGTCATGTAATCGCGCCAGACCGCGAGCGGGCGATCAGCCGCGAGCTTGGCAAAGCCGGTGAAGGCGGAAAGTTCGGAAGCGTTGAACTGCGTCTCGCCGCCAACGCCCGCGGCGGCGATGAACGCCGCCCAGTCGAAGCCCGGCGCGTCGGCGGTCAGCCCGGCGATGTCGCGCATCTGGTATGACCTGACCGGGTCGCGCTGCTCGATCCGCGTCCACTGCGCCTGGGCGATGTCGTGCTCGAGGTCGAACACCGCCTTCGCCCGCGTCTCGGGCTCGCTTAGCCCGGCAAGCCGGAACATCGTTGCGATATGGCTCAGGTATTTGGCGCGCGTCTCGGTGAACTTCGGCGTGTCGACGACGAAGTAATCGCGGTCGGGCAGCCCGATACCGCCCTGCCGGAAGTCGACGATGTAGCGTTGCGGTGCCTTGGGGTCCTGCTGCACCGAAACGCGCACCGGGGTCGGGATATTGACCTGCTGCATCGTGCCGAGCGTCTGCGCCAGCTGCGTGCGCGTCGTCACCGCTGCGAAACGCGCCATCACCGGCTGCAACGGCGTCAGCCCGCGCGCGTCGATCGCGGCCTCGTCCATGTACGCCGCGTAAAACGCCCCGACCTTCTGCGCGTCGGCGTCGCCCGCCGCGCCTGATTTGGCCGCCCCCTCGATAATGCCGCGCGAGCGGGTCAGCGAGCGGTCGCTGAGCACGTCGAACGCCCCGAAGCGCGCCTTGTCTGCGGGAATCTGCGTGGTCTTGTTCCAGGTCCCGTTGGCGAACCTGTAGAAGTCCTCGCCCGGCGGCACAGCGCGGTCCATGCCGGCGGTGTCGAAACCGAAGTCGCCGATCTCGGGGGCCGCGGCGGCGGCAGGCGCGGCGAACAGCGCCAGGGTGACGAGCGCGGTGGTGGTCAGGATCGATCGCATGGTGGCTCCGGGAATTGTTGGTGCAGCATAACCAGCGCGCGCTGGGCTTTCTAGCCCTCGCCCAGCGGGTGCTTCGCATTGACCAGTTCGACCAGGTGCTTGGTCTGGACGTGCGTGTAGATCTGCGTCGTGGCGATGTCGGCGTGGCCGAGCATGAGCTGGAGCGCCCGCAGGTCGGCACCGCCTTCGAGCAGGTGGGTCGCGAACGCGTGGCGCAGCACGTGCGGGCTGATCCGGGCTGGCGGGATACCCGCATCGGCGGCGAGTTCGCGGACGAGTTGAAACAGCCGCACGCGCGACAGGTGGCTGCCGCCGCTCGGGAACAGATAGCGAGCGCCGGATGGCACAGTCGCGACATAAGCGGCGACCGCCGCGTCGGCGCGGCCACCTACCGGGACCAGCCGCTCCTTGCCACCCTTGCCGGTCAGGATAGCGTGGCCGCGCCCGGGGCGGATCGCGTGACGCGGCAGTGACACCAGTTCGGTGGCGCGCAACCCCGAGCCGTAGAGCAGCTCGATAAGCGCGCTCAGGCGCAGCGCTGCGGGCGTCGCCGCGACCAGCCGCTCGGCCAGCGCCGCGAACAGGCGCGCGATGTCGCCGTCGCCCAGCGACTTGGGCAACGGGCGCGCCGGGGCGACGGTCGACAAGCCTTGCGTCGGATCGTCGGTGCGCCAGCCCTCGCGGACGAGGAAACCGAAGAAGCCGCGCAGTGCCGAACTCTTGCGTGCAACGGTAGCACGGGCCAGCGCGGCCCATTCCGCCGCGAGCCGTTCGAGGTCGGCGGGGGTCGCGGCGGCAAGGCGCGAGCCGAGCGCCGCGCTCGCGCCTTCGAGGTCGCGGCGGTAGGCAAGGATGGTGTTGCGCGCCGAGCCTTTCTCGGCCGCGAGCATGTCGAGAAACAGCGCGATGGCGCGGGCGTCACCGGGTGACGCGCTCACCCGCGCATCACCGCCTCGGCCGCGAGCAGCTGCGCCTCCGCCGTCCGTCCGACCCGCGCGTACGCCGCGACGATGTGTGCGAAGTGCGCCGCCGGGACCGCCGTCCACGCCGACTGCAGCCCGGTCCCGGCCAGCACCGCGACCTCGCCTGGACGCCCTGCGGTCGCGGCGGCGTCGATCGCGCGGGTCCAGCTGTTGG
>CAXTTR010000071.1:0-10436 GCA_964247215.1 uncultured Sphingomonadaceae bacterium | reverse complement strand
ATATACGGCAGCGCCTGGATATACGGCTTGTATTCGCACAGCTTCTCGGTGCCGCGGCGGAGCAGGCCGATGTGCGGGTCGCAGCGCTCGATGACCTCGCCGTCCATCTCCATCACCAGCCGCAACACGCCGTGCGCCGCGGGATGCTGCGGGCCGAAGTTGATCATGTAGTTCTGGATGCCGGGCTCGGTCGGGTCGGTCTCGAGCGTCATCGACATCGGGGCCGGAGCTTTCGGCTGCAGTTCGTCAAGCATTCTTCACCGCCTTCTCGTCGCCGGGCAGCACATAATCGATGCCCTCCCACGGACTGAGGAAATCGAAGTTACGGAAATCCTGCGCCAGCTTGACCGGCTCGTACATGACGCGCTTGTGCTCCTCCGAATAGCGCAGCTCGACATAGCCGGTCAGCGGGAAGTCCTTGCGGAACGGGTGCCCCTGAAAGCCGTAGTCGGTGAGGATACGGCGTAGGTCGGGGTTGCCCTCGAACAGCACGCCGTAGCAGTCCCACGTCTCGCGCTCGAGCCAGCCGGCGTTGGGATAGATTCCGGTAATCGAGGCGACGGGGCTGGCGTCGTCGGTGTGCAGCTTGACGCGGATCCGGCGATTATGCGTCATCGACAGCAGGTGATAGTTGACGTCGAACCGCAGCGGCCGCTCGGGATAATCCGCACCGCACAGGTCGAGCAGCTGGTGGAACTGCAGCTCGGGCGCATCGCGCAGTCCGGTGATGACGTCGAGCAGCGCGTCGCGCTCGATCAGCACGGTCAGTTCGCCCGCATGGTCGACGATGTCGAGCACGGCAGCGCCGAACAGCGCCCGCACGCGCTCGGCCATGTCGCCGTCGGGCTTGGTCTTGGGCCAATGCACCGTCGACAGCCGCACCGAGCTAGCGTCGGGCGTCGTCGACAGCGCCGCGGTTACCGGCTCGCTCATCGGTCAAAGCTCCCGACGCGGCGGATCTTGCGCTGCAGCGCCAGCACCCCATACAGCAACGCCTCGGCGGTCGGCGGGCAGCCGGGCACGTAGATGTCGACCGGCACGATGCGGTCGCAGCCGCGCACGACGCTGTAGCTGTAATGGTAATAGCCGCCGCCGTTGGCGCAGCTGCCCATCGAGATGACGTAGCGCGGCTCGGGCATCTGGTCGTAGACGCGGCGCAGCGCCGGGGCCATCTTGTTGCACAGCGTGCCGGCGACGATCATCACGTCGGACTGGCGCGGAGATGCACGCGGCGCGAAGCCGTAGCGCTCGGCATCATAGCGCGGCATCGACGTGTGCATCATCTCGACCGCGCAGCACGCGAGGCCGAAGGTCATCCACCACATCGACCCGGTGCGCGCCCAGTTGAACAGCTCCTCGGTCGTCGTCGTCAGATAACCCTTGTTGCTGACCTCCTTGTCGATATCGGTCAGGAACCCGTCGCGCAGGTTCGCGGGCAGCGTCAGCGCCGACGCCGGGCTGTCACCCAGCGCGCGCGCCTGCTGTTCCTCAGTGAGCATCACTCCCAATCGAGTGCTCCCTTCTTCCATTCATAGACAAAACCGATCGCGAGGATGCCGAGGAACACCATCATCGACAGCCAGCCGAACACGCCCGTCCAGTGCAGCGACACCGCCCACGGAAACAGGAACGCGACCTCAAGGTCGAAAATGATGAACAGGATCGACACGAGATAAAAGCGCACGTCGAACTGCTGGCGGCTGTCGGTGAATGCCGGAAAGCCGCTCTCATATTCCGACAGCTTGGCGACATCGGGCTTCGACGTGCCGGTCAGCTTCGAGACCAGCACCGGCGCGCCGACGAAGATCACCGAAAAGGCGATGCCCACGGCGATGAACAGCAGGATCGGCAGATACTGGTAGGCGACGGCGGGCATGGGTGCGGGAGCCTTTGCGGATGCGACTGATCTAGGCTTCGGGGGGTAAGGGTGCAAGCTTGGTGCGGTGCGGCATACTTGATCCTCCCCGCCTTTGGGGAGGGGGACCATGCTCTTGCATGGTGGAGGGGCGGAGCGACCGGGCTGAACACCCTCGACACACCCCCGGTACTTAAGAAAGAGCGCGAGCCCAGCTGGGCCACCCCTCCACCGCGAAGACGCGGTCCCCCTCCCCGAAGACGGGGAGGATAGCTTCCTTCCCGTCTTCTAGGAGGAGTCTACCGCAATGCCCCCGCCACCAGCTTGTGCAGTTTCGAATGCACCTGATCGTTTCCCGCGACGATCTCCGCCCGCTCGACTGGCTTATCGCCGCCGCGGAAGTCGGTGACGAACCCGCCCGCCTCGCGCACCAGCAGGATGCCCGCCGCGACGTCCCATGAGTTGAGGTGGCTCTCGAAATAGCCATCGTAGCGCCCCGCCGCGACCCACGCCAGATCGAGCGCCGCTGCCCCGAAGCGCCGGATACCGGCGACCTGCGGCATGATGCTCGCCAGCAGCTTCTCGAACTGCGCCGCGTCGCCGTGGCCGTTGAAGGGAATGCCGGTGGCGATCAGGCAGTCGGCGAGGTCGCGGCGCACCGACACTCGCAGCCGCCGGTCCTGCAGCCACGCGCCCTTGCCCTTCTCGGCCCAGAAGCTCTCGTCGGTGAGCGGCTGATAGACCAACCCCGCGACAATCTCGCCGTGCACCTCGGCGGCGATCGAGATGGCGAAATGCGGCAGTCCGTGAAGGAAGTTAGTGGTGCCGTCGAGCGGGTCGACGATCCAGCGCGCCTGTTCGTTGGTGCCCTTGATCTCGCCCGCTTCCTCCATCAGCAAGCCCCAGTCAGGACGCGCATGCGTCAGGATCTCGCGGATGGTCGCCTCGGCGGCGCGGTCGGCGTTCGAGACGAAGTCCGAGACGCCCTTGCGCGACACCTGCAGTGCCTCGACCTCGTTGAAGTCGCGGCGCAGGCGGGGAGCCGCTTTGCGCGCGGCCTTTTCCATGATGGTGATGAGCGCGGAATGCAGGGGCATGGTGTACTTACTTCCTACCCCCTTGCCTTCTCCCCCTCTCCTCTTGGGGAGGGGGCCGGGGGGAGGGTTCTAAATCGAGTGGCGCTGGTTCCGGATAGATCGGCTCGGAGCGCCCTGCCCCCGGCCCCCTCCCCAAGAGGAGAGGGGGAGCAGGAAGGAAGAGGGAAGCCGCTACTCCGCCCGCCTCACATACTCGCGCTCGTACACATCGACGACGATCTTCGTCCCCACCCCGATGAACGGCGGCACCATTACCCGGACGCCGTTCTCGAGCCGCGCCGGCTTGTAGCTCGACGATGCGGTCTGGCCTTTCACCACCGCTTCGGTGTCGGCGATCACCGCCTCGATATGGTCGGGCAACTGCACCGAGATCGGCTTGTCTTCGTACGTCTCCATGACGACGTCCATGCCGTCGGTGAGAAAATCCGCCGCTTCGCCGAGCAGGTCGCGGTCGAGGCTGATCTGGTCGTAGTTGACCTTGTCCATGAAGGTCAGCTGCTGGCCTTCGGCGAACAGGAACTGGAAGTCGCGCGTGTCGAGGCGCACTTTCTCGACAGTTTCCGCTGAACGGAAACGCTCGTTGGTCTTGCGTCCGTCCATCAGATTCTTGAGCTCGACCTGCATATAAGCCCCGCCCTTACCCGGCTGCGTATGCTGGATCTTGACCGCGCGCCACAGCCCGCCCTGGTATTCGAGGATGTTGCCGGGCCGAATGTCGACCGAGTTCATTTTCATGATGTGCAGGCTCGCGGGTGTAGGAAAGCGCGCTCCCTAGCGCAGCGGGCGGATTATGCCAACACCGGCCCGAATGCGGCCACCCCCGCCGCCGGGCCTTCGGGGTGCAGCCAAACGGCGTTGACGCAGGCGATGAAGTCCGCCCCCGCGGCGATCAGCGGCGCGGCGTTCGCGGGCGTGATGCCGCCGATCGCGACGCACGGCAACTGGCTCAGCGTCGTCCACCACGACAGCAGGTCGGGCGTCGGGCGGTAGTGGCTCGGCTTGGTCGTTGTCTCGTAAAACGCACCGAACGCGACGTAATCGGCACCCGCCTCGCCCGCTTCCATGGCGAGGTGGCGGCTATCGTGGCAGGTCCGTCCGATCTGCACATCGGGGCCGAGTAGCGCGCGTGCGTCGGCGATGCTGCCGTCCGATTGGCCGAGATGCAGCCCGTCGGTGCCGAGTTCCTTCGCAAGGTCCATGCGGTCGTTGAGGATGAACGCGGTATCGTGGCCGGCGCAGATCGGCATCAGCGTCTCGACGGCACGGCGGACGGCATCATCGTCGACGTCCTTGAGCCGCAGCTGGAACGCCGCGACCGGGCCGCCGTCGAGTGCGGCGCGGAGTTTGTCTGAGAAGCTGGCAAGCTCGAACGCGGCAGGCGAAACGACGTAGAGCTGGCACTTCGGGCGGCGCTGCGGTTCGAAGCGCGACGCGAAGGCGGGGTCGAGCGGGATGAGGTCGTCGGTCATATTCAACCTGCCTTCGTCATCCCGGCGTGCGCCGGGATGACGGTTTCTTGATTCAGTTCGCCCCCAAATAAATCCCGATAATCTTGTCCAGCATCGCCAACGCTTCGTCCCTTGGCCGCTGGAAGGTATTGCGCCCGATGATCGAGCCGTTGCCGCCGCCGTCGCGGATGTCGATCGCGTCCTGGAAGACCGCGTCGGTGCCCTTGGTTGCGCCGCCCGAGAACACCACCATGCGGCGCCCGTTGAAGCAGGCCTGCACGACGTGGCGAACGCGCGCCGCTTGCGTGGACGTGTCGATGTTCTCGTAAACCTTTTTCGCGTCTTTCTGCGCGACATGGTCGCTCGGCAGCTTGACCTTGATAATGTGCGCGCCCGCCAGCGCCGCCATGTGCGCGGCATAGGCACCGACATCGACGCCGAGCTCGTCGTCCTTGCCGAGTTCGCCGCCGCGCGGATAGCTCCACAGCACGGTGGCAATGCCGACACTTTTCGCTTCGGCGGACATCTGCTGGATCTCCTCGGACATCTCGAAGAAATGCTCCGAACCCGGATAGACGGTGAAGCCGATCGCGGCGCAGCCAAGCCGCAGCGCGTCGTCGACGGTGCCGGTCACCGCCTGGTCCCTCAGCGTCGCCCAGCTATTGGCGCTGTTGCACTTGAGGATCGTCGGGATCTGTCCCGCAAAAGTGTCCGCCCCCGCCTCGATCATGCCGAGCGGCGAGGCGAAGGCGCTCAAGCCCGCGTCGATCGCCAGCTGGAAGTGGTAGTGCGGGTCATAACCCGCCGGATTAGGCCCGAAGCTGCGTGCCGGGCCGTGCTCGAAGCCCTGGTCGACCGGCAGGATGACGAGCTTGCCGGTGCCGCCGAGCCGCCCGTGCATCAGGATGCGCGCCAGATTGGCCTTGGTGCCAGGGTTATCGCTCTCGTAATTGGCCAGAATGGCCTTGACGGCGGGGGTCATGGGAAGACTTTCAGCAAGGCTTGTTACGGAAATGAATTTCGGCGACCTGGACGAACAGCTCGAAGATATGTTCGGCGATCTTGCAGGCTTCGGGCTCGGACATCGACTTCAGGGTGTTCGCGACGGCCCCGACGGCGATCGAGCCATCGGCCGCGCTCACGGCACCTGCTGCGGTCATGCGGGTCGTGATGTCGTTGAAGGCGATCCGCGATTCAGGCGGGAACTGCTCGCCGTGAATGTCGCGGATGCTGCGGAAAGCCTCGCCGATGCGGTTGTGGATCGGATCGGCCGAGCGCGCCAGCTTCCACGCGGCGGGATACAGCTTCTCCCATAGGAAATCGGTGTCGATCATGGTGCGCGCCCCCCCTCGGCCTTAAGCGCTTCGACGCCGGGCAGCGGCTTGCCTTCCATCCACTCGAGGAAGGCACCCCCGGCGTTCGAGACATAGCTGAAGCGATCGGCGCAGCCGGCGTGGTTGAGCGCCGCCACGGTGTCGCCGCCGCCTGCCACCGAGATCAGCCCGCCCGCGTCGGTCAACGCCGCCGCGGTCTGCGCCAGCGCTACCGTCGCGGCATCGAACGGCACCATCTCGAACGCCCCTAGAGGACCGTTCCAGACTAGCGTCCTGCAGACTTTGAGGACATCGGCAAGCGCTTCGACCGCGGCGCTGCCAATGTCGAGGATCATCTCGTCGGGGCCGACTTCGTGGACGTTGACGGTGCGGTGCGGTGCGTTCGCCTTGAACTCGGTGGCGACGACGACATCGTACGGCAGGTGCACGGTGCAGTTCGCCACCTGCGCGCTGCCAGTAACGGCGAGCGCGGTGTCGAACATATCGTGTTCATACAGGGACTTGCCGACCGCGATGCCACGCGCCGCGAGAAAGGTGTTTGCCATCGCGCCGCCAATAATCAGGTGATCGACCTTGGTCACCAGATGACTGAGCACGGCGATCTTCGACGAAACCTTCGCGCCGCCGACGACCGCGACAACCGGATGCTCGGGATTGCCGAGCGCCTTTTCAAGCGCGTCCAGCTCCGCCTGCATGGCGCGCCCTGCGAACGCGGGCAGCAGGTGCGCGAGACCTTCGGTCGAGGCGTGCGCACGATGCGCGGCGGAGAAGGCGTCGTTGACGTAGATATCGCCGAGCCTGGCAAGCTGCGCGACGAAGGCGGGGTCGTTGGCTTCCTCGCCGGGGTAAAAGCGGGTATTTTCGAGTACCGCAACGCTACCGGGTGCGAGCTTGGCAATGGCCGCCTCAGTCGCCGCGCCGACGCAATCGGGGATGAACGCGACCGGGCGGCCGAGCACCCGCGCGAGCGCGTCGGCGATCGGGCGCAGCGACAGCTTGGGGTCGGGGCCAGCCTTGGGGCGCCCAAAATGCGACAGCGTCAGCACCACCGCGCCCGCATCCGCCAGTTCGGCCAGCGTTGGAACGACCGCCTGCAAGCGGCTGGAATCGGTCACGCGCCCGTTCTCGACGGGCACGTTGAGGTCACCTCGGACGAGTACGCGCTTACCGCGAACGCTGCCGATATCGTCGAGCGTGCGGAAGTTCATCGCGTCAGCATCGAGCCCATCAGCGCCGCAGTGTCGGCCATGCGGTTCGAGAACCCCCATTCATTATCGTACCAGCTCACGACCCGGACCAGCCGATTGTCGAGCACCGTCGTTTCGAGGCTGTCGACGGTCGAGCTCGCGGCGTCATGGTTGTAATCGTGGCTGACCAGCGGCTCGTCCGAATAGAACAGGATGCCCTTGAGCGGCCCGGCCTCGCTCGCCGCCTTCAGCGCCGCGTTGACCTCCTCGATCGTCGTGTCGCGCGACGGCGTGAAAGTGAAGTCGACGAGGCTCACGTTCGGCGTCGGCACGCGCACCGAGGTGCCGTCGAGCTTGCCCTTCAGTTCGGGGATGACCTCGGCGACGGTGCGGGCAGCACCGGTGGTGGTCGGGATCATCGACACTGCTGCAGCGCGGGCGCGGCGCGGGTCCTTGTGCATCTGGTCGAGCAGCGCCTGGTCGTTGGTGTAGCTGTGGATGGTCAGCATCAGGCCGCGCTCGACGCCGACCGCTTCATGCATGACCTTGACGATCGGCGCGAGGCAGTTGGTCGTGCACGAGGCGTTCGAAACGATGTTGTGCCCAGCGGTCAGCTTGTCGTGGTTGACGCCGTACACGATGGTGATGTCGACGCCCTTGCCGGGAGCTGAGATCAGCACCTTCTTCGCGCCCGCGGTCAAATGCGCGCGCGCCTTGTCGGCGTCGGTGAAATGCCCGGTGCATTCGAGCGCGATGTCGACGCCCATCTCGGCATGCGGCAGCTTGGCGGGGTCACGCTCGGCGGTGACGCGAATGCGCTTGCCGTCGACGATCAAATCGCTGCCGTCGACCGCGACGCTGCCCGGGAAGGTGCCGTGGACCGAGTCACGTTTCAGAAGCAGCGCGTTGGTCCTGGTGTCGGCGAGATCGTTGACCGCGACGACTTCGAGGTCGGTGCGCCCCGATTCGAGAATGGCGCGCAGCACCAGCCGCCCGATGCGGCCGAAGCCGTTGATCGCTACCTTGGTCATAGTTCCTGCTCCATCGAGGCCGCCATCAACCTTCGCCGCCGGCCAGCCATATACGAACGCGCGCCGCTATCTTGGGCGCAGTGATACCGAAGTGATCGTACAACGCTTCAATCGGCCCCGACGCGCCAAAACTGTTGATGCCGATCATCAGACCCGGACCAGTATGGCGTTCCCAGCCCATTGTCACTCCCGCCTCGATCGAGACGATGAACGTGCCGTGCGGCAGCACCGCTTCGCGCTCGGCACGCGGCAGCCGGTCGAAATTTTCCCAGCACGGCATCGAGACCACATCGCACCCGGTACCTTCGGCCTCGAGCAGCGCGGCGGTGGCAACGGCGATATGGACCTCAGACCCGGTTGCGACGAACACGACCCGGCGCGGGGCCGTTGCGGCGATCAGTCGATAGCCGCCGCGCGCGCACCTGTTTTCGTCCGTCGCAACGGTGCGAACCTGCGGCAGGTTCTGCCGCGACAGCGCCAGCACCGACGGCCGCGTCTGATCGGCCATCGCCAGCGCCCAGCATTCGGCAGTCTCGACCGCGTCGGCCGGGCGGTACACCGCGAGGTTGGGGATCGCGCGTAGCGCCAGCAGCTGCTCGACCGGCTGGTGCGTCGGGCCATCCTCGCCGAGCCCGATCGAGTCGTGCGTCATGACGTAGATGACCCGCGCCCGTTGCAGCGCCGACATCCGAATGGCGTTGCGGCAATAATCGGAGAATACCAGGAAGGTGCCGCCGAACGGCAGCAGCTGGCCGTGCAGCGCCATGCCGTTCATGGCAGATGCCATGCCGAATTCGCGGATACCGTAGTAGATGTAGCGGCCGCCGTAGCTATCGCGTGTCAACGGCGTCAGCGCCTTGGTCTTGGTGTTGTTCGAACCGGTCAGGTCGGCCGAGCCGCCGATCATGCCGGGGGCGAGCGGCGTCACCACATCGAGCACCAGCTCGGACGCCTTGCGCGTCGCGATGTTCTGCGGTTTGGCGATAAGCGCCGCGATGTGATCACGGATTGCCTCGAAGGCTGCTACCGGTGGCTCGCCAGCGACACGGCGTTCGAAGCCCTCGCGGACGCTCGCGTCGGTTGATGCCAGCCGCTCGGCCCATGCGGTGGCCGCGCCAGCACCGCGTGCTCCAAACCCTCGCCACCCATCCAGGATGGCAGCGGGCACCTCGAACGGCGGCGACGTCCAGCCGAGCGCCGCCTTCGCTCCGGCGATCTCCGCCGCCCCCAAAGGCGCGCCATGCGCGCCCGAGGTCCCCGCCTTCGTTGGCGCGCCGAAGCCAATCGTCGTGCGGCAGGCGATCAGCGTCGGCCGCGGATCGCGTTTCGCCGCGGTCAACGCCGTGTCGATCGCGCTCTGATCATGGCCGTCGCAGCTCAGCACCTGCCAGCCCGCTGCGTCGAAGCGCTTCGCCGTATCTTCGGACGTCGACAGGCTCGTCGGGCCATCGATCGAGATGCGGTTGTCGTCCCACAGCACGATCAGCCGCCCGAGCCCGAGGTGGCCCGCCAGCCCGATCGCTTCGTGGCTGATACCCTCCATCAGGCAGCCGTCACCGGCGATGACATAGGTGTGGTGATCGACGAGCACGTCGCCATACACGGCATTCAGATGACGCTCGGCGATCGCCATGCCGACCGCCGTCGCCAACCCCTGCCCCAGCGGCCCGGTGGTCGTCTCAACGCCTGCTAGCTCGAAATTTTCCGGATGCCCGGCGCAGGGTGACCCGAGCTGGCGAAAGTTGCGGATGTCGTCGATCGTCGGCCGCGCGTACCCGGTCAGGTACAGCGCCGCATATAGCAGCATCGAGCCATGCCCCGCCGACAGCACGAAGCGGTCACGGTCGGGCCACTTGGGCTGTGCCGGGTCAAACTTCAGGTGCCGCGTGAACAGCACCGTCGCGACATCCGCCATACCCATCGGCATGCCCGGATGGCCCGAGTTGGCGCGCTCGACCGCGTCCATCGCCAGTGCTCGGATCGCGTTCGGCAGCTGAGCATCGAACGTGGTCATTGGACAAGCATCGTGAGCGGCAACCTTGTGAACGACTCGGATCACGAGCGCGGCGCACCATGGCCACCGCGACAGATCGGGTCAACAAAGCGGCAACCACGTTAAAATCGACGTTGGCCAGTTTGCTAAAGTTAAGCAATATTTAACTAAGTCATTGACGTTCCCAAGCTGCGACGTTAGTTGCTCACGATAAGTGTATGAAATTTGGTGCCTGTCTTGGCTGACTCGTCTGCGGATTGTGGCCCGCTGGTGCGGCTTGAGCAGGCGCTGGCGCGCGTTGAAGCTGGTCTCGGCCGGTTACGGCAGCAGCACGCCGAGGCGGAGGCACGCTACGCGCTGCTCGATCGTGCTGGCTTCGACATACTGGCAAGCTTGGACGCGCTGCTAAAGGGCAAGTGCGAGCCTCAGTTGCATCTGCAGAATCCTGACCTGCAGCCCGAACCGGCCAGAGCGCTCGCTCTCCCACTCAC